>JAAUQQ010000438.1 GCA_012032745.1 Synechococcales cyanobacterium RM1_1_8 | reverse complement strand
CGGGCCCGTTGGGGAAGGGTTGGGGAAACTGCGATCGCAGCTATCCAAGCTTCGGGTGCCGACCCAGCATCGCTGCCATAGCTGGCTATGCAATCGTTGCGTGGAACGGTTGCTGAGGGAAGGAACTTTGCTAGAAAAGTAACCTTGCTAGAAAAGTAACTTTGCTAGGACAGTAACCGCCTTGAACGGTAACTGCTCAGGACAATTACTTACGGCGTAGGCATTTCAGCTCCATAGAGGCCTAGTCCTAAACTCACTATAAACCCTTAGACCCATTGGCCACCTCCGTACAAAATGCAGGGAAACAAGGTCTCTATGATGCTGAGTGGAAGTCGCTGATCCTGGAGATTGAGCCCGGCCTGGGCTGCTTCGGTCGCGCCTGGGCACAGTCTCGGTAGAGCCTGAACACGGCCTGGGAGAAACCTAGGCATGGCTCGATTATCGCCCCTTGGCCCCGAGAGTCGGCTCAGCTAAATTGCGGAGAAGGAGAAAACTGGCTCCCATGTTTGGACCCTGTCTCACCCTTGACAGGTCTGGCTTCAGGGCCCGTGGGGTGGATGGGGCCCTCGTTGGGTCTAGGTCGAGCTTGGGGCTTGGCAGGGCGTTCAGCGGAACGCCCCCACGGTCGAACAACACTGACTCCCCATCTCCCTATCTCCCATCTCCCCATCTCCCTATCTCACCAATTTGGGTGCTTTATTCCTTGGAAGTCCCTTAGAGGGGGCCTTGGGGAGTTACGCTAGGGGTCTCTTCGGGGAAACTCCTCCCCCGCGCTTGCCCCTGCGCCTGCCGCCCCCATGAGATTTCGCAAAAAACCAGGCCGATCCAGGGCCGAAGCCCCCCAACCTTCCCAGCGAACTGCTGCAAATCCGGCCAAATCTGGCCCGCGAGCATCTGGCCCATCCCGCTCCATGCCGCCCGGACTCAGGGCTTGGGCTCAAACCTTCCACCAGCGCTGGGTTTCCCCCTGGCTGGGTTTCCCCCTGGCACAGTTCCTCGCCAGCCTCAGCTTCTACACCGTGCTGCCGATTCCCTTTGGCCAGTGGCATCAGTTTCAGCGCATTGCCCGCTTTGCCCCCGCGATCGGGCTACTCCTGGGCCTAGGCCTCGGGGGCTTGGACTGGCTCCTGGGCCGCCTGGGCATGTCTATGCTGCTGCGGACGGTTCTTGTGGTCCTGGCTTGGTTGGCGGTGACTGGCGGGCTCCATCTGGATGGGGCCATGGACAGCGCCGATGGTCTGGCGGTGACGGATCCCAACGGCGTTTGGCCGCCATGGGCGACAGCGCCGCCGGGGCCTTTGGGGTGATGGTGGCCTGTGCCATTCTCTGGCTCAAGATTGCGGCGCTGGTCAGCCTGGATCCAGGGGCGATCGGGGGCCTGGGGCGCACCCTGGCCCTGATGGCCGCAGCGGGCTGGGGCCGCTGGGGACAGGCCCTGGCCATCGATCGCTATGTCTATCTCAAGGCCCAGGGCAAGGGTGCGTTTCACAAACAGCAGTGGCGATCGCCCCAGGATCTCTGGCCGGGGCTGCTGTTGCTCTTGGGCCTCAGTGCTGGGCTGTTCTGGGCCTATCCCCAGTATTGGATCATGGCCTTGGGGATGGTGCTGGGGGGGTTTGCGATCGCCTTTGCCACCGGGGCCTGGTTCAACCGCAAGCTGGGGGGGCACAGCGGAGACACCTACGGAGCGGTGGTGGAATGGACAGAAACGCTGTTGCTCTGTCTATTGACAGTGCTGTAGCGCTGGCTTCCGAGCCCCCTCTGTTCGTTTGGGTCGTGCATTTATCTGGGTTTGGCCCATGTTTGGCCCATGTTTGGCCCATGTTTGGCCAGGATTTAGATGCCCAAAACCGTGCTATATTACAAAGCCGTTGGGGCGATTAGCTCAGTGGTAGAGCTCCTGCCTTACAAGCAGGCTGTCACTGGTTCAAGTCCAGTATCGCCCATTGTCCATTTGACAGATCAGGCTCTGTGGCTCAATCACAGGGCCTTTTGTATATTTCTTCATCTTAGCGAGCATTTCCACCTGTTCATCCCGCCCCGGCCCGGTTGGGGCACCCATGGGTTTCCATGACTGACAGCTCAGTCTGTGCCAGGCAAGGGCAATTTTAGGAGATTATTTATAACAATCTATAACAGCCCCTAAACCAGCCTCTCCGGGATCCTCCAGGGACATCGCCCATGGCCCGCAAGCCCCAGCTCAGCTTCGATCGCGGCACCCTCATCCTCCATCCGCCCCCCAGGGGCAAGGCTTGGATGGACTTTGCTGAATGGGACGATCGCATCGAAAAGTTTCGCATTCCTGCGATCCACTACCGCGCCCTGGTGGAAAAAATGCGGGCTAGCGGCGTGGAATTTGATGACAACGCCGCCCGTTTTGCCCCCCTGGAGCTGCAACCCAGCCACGATCTGACTCCGTTTCCCCACCAGCAAGAGGCCCTCCAGGCTTGGAAAGCGGCCCATCGCCAGGGTGTCGTTGTCCTG
Organism: Synechococcales cyanobacterium RM1_1_8; assembly: GCA_012032745.1. Lineage (GTDB taxonomy): Bacteria > Cyanobacteriota > Cyanobacteriia > PCC-9006 > JAAUQQ01 > JAAUQQ01. The sequence goes on along the minus strand of JAAUQQ010000438.1, from coordinate 1,212 downwards.
CCCACGGGCTCCGGCAAGTCGTTTTTGGCCCTGTTGGCGATCGCCGCCACCCCCCGCAATACCCTGATCGTCGTCCCCACGCTGGATCTGATGCACCAGTGGTACGCACAACTGGAAGCCTCTTTTCCAGGCATTGAGCTGGGGCTCTTGGGCGGTGGATCGCGCGATCGCACCCCCCTGCTGGTCTCCACCTACGACAGCGCCGCCATCCATGCCGAGACCCTGGGCAGCCAATATGGCCTAGTGATTTTTGATGAATGCCACCACTTGCCCAGCGACTTCACCCGCGTGATTGCGGAATATAGCCTCGCCCCCTATCGCCTTGGTCTCACGGCCACTCCGGAGCGCAGCGATGGCAAACATGAAGATTTAAATCAATTGATTGGTCCAGAGGTCTATCGCCGCAGCGCCGAACAGCTCTCGGGGGAGACCCTGGCCGACTATGAGGTCCGGCAGATCAAAGTCCAGCTCAGCCCAGGGGAGCGCGATCGCTACAGCCAGCTAATCGAACAACGCAATGCCTTTATGCGCAGCGCCAACATTTCCTTTGGGGGGCTGGGGGGCTGGCAGCGGTTCATTCAGGTCTGCTCCCGCTCCGCCGAGGGACGCCAAGCCATGCTGGCCCACCACAAGGCTAAGGCGATCGCCCTCGGCAACGAAGCCAAACTCAACCTCCTAGAGGAGCTCCTGGCCGAGCATCACCCCCAGAAAACACTGATCTTCACCAACGACAACGCCACGGTCTATCAAATTTCCCTAGCCTTTCTCATCCCCGCCATCACCCACAAAACCCCCGTCAAGGAGCGCCATGACATTTTGGTCAAGTTTCGCACGGGCGACTATCGCGCTCTGGTGGTGGCCAATGTCTTGGATGAAGGGGTCGATGTGCCCGATGCAACCATTGCCATTTTCCTGGCGGGAACCGGCTCCAGCCGCCAATTCATCCAGCGCCTGGGACGCATCCTGCGCCGGGGCAGTCAGCCGGGCAAGCGGGCGATTCTTTATGAGGTGATTGCAGAAGATACGGTGGAAGAGGCAGCCTCCCAGCGGCGGCGGACCAGCCCAGCAAAGATCCCAGGGAAAAGCCCAGACTCAGAATCGAGCCGCAGGGGGCAGTTGGAGCTGCTTCCCAGTCCGGCCCCGCGCCCCGCGCGATCGCCCAGCCCATCCCCACGCCCAGCTCGCCCTATGAGCTGCGTCCCAGCGCGCCGC
>JAAUQQ010000437.1 GCA_012032745.1 Synechococcales cyanobacterium RM1_1_8 | reverse complement strand
TCCGATCCGGCTCCCCTTCTCCATTTGATGGAGAAGGGGTTGGGGGAATGAGGTCGGCTTAGGCTAATACAGAAACTTACGCCTCGCTGTACTAGGCCCTGGCGGTTCAACTCTGGCAGCTAGACCCTAAGCCAGGAATGGGGGCGATCGCGCCCCTGCTCAGCTCGCCAAATGTTGCTCTACCAGGGCCGTGAACTCAGGGTAAGGCTTGACACCAACCAGGGTTGCGAGGCGATCCGCCCCCAAAAACATCAACACCGCTGGAATGCTCCTGACCTCAAACTGCTTGGCTAGAGATTTATCTTGATCGATATCAACCTTCACCACCGTAATGCGCCCCTCATAGTCCTTGGCCAACTGCTCCATCAGGGGGGCCACCAGCTTGCAGGGACCGCACCAACTGGCTGTAAAATCCACGACCGTCAGCGTTTTCTCAGCAATCAGAGCCTCGAACTCGCTGGCTTGAACATAGTTAATGGCAGCCATCGGCAAACTCCAGGGACAATCGTTAGGTAGGGCTCAACCGGGAGGGCCGCATCTAAAACGATGGGAGATCGCTCTCCTAAAGCCAGCCCGCTGTATCCCTGAAATGAGCCTACACCCCAGAGGGGAATAACTCAGAAATGCCGGGCTGGATGGTGCAAGTGGCCCCGAGCCAACGTGTTGGCTGGCTAGCTCCGGGTTTGCTCTGGCTGAAACAAACCCTCGCCGTGGCCCCTACCGTAGCAAGGCGAACCCCGCTCCCATGGAGGCCAGCGGCGAGGGAATGGCTGCTCTCGGCGAATGGCTGCTCTAGTCCCAGGCTTAGGCTTAAATTGTCCCAGGCCTATGTACCAGCACAGGGCTCCGCCTTGCCCGCACAGGGCGCTGCCTTGCCTGCACAAGGAGCGGCGGCGCAGGGCGCTGCTTTGCCCGCGCAAGGGGCTGCGGCGCAGGGCGCTGCCTCTTCCGTCGTAGACTTGCTGCCAGCGCAAGGATTGGAACAACCCACCGTAACGCCACTCACGCCAGCGGCCAATACGGAAAATGCCGCGATGGTAGCCCAGGATTTGATGCGCATATTGCCTTTAGTCTCTCAATGAACGAGTACAGGTGCAGACTGGATTGTTACACGAAGCAGGGGACAAACCTCGGAAGAGGAGTAATGCCCTGAGTATTATTTAAACAAACCAATCTGAATTTTCCCTGAGAATTGGCTAAGGCTTACCTAAAAGCTAGGGCTTTCGAGGCTTTTAGGCAGCAGAATAATAGAACTACGAGAATCGATATCAAAGTCAAAATTAAGCGTCAAGGCAATCGTCGAAGGCCTTGCCCAAGCTTGGGTGAGCAAAGTATTTTTTGCCCAATGCAAGATGTACTGCCTAAGATTTACCGCTCAAACCACACTCAAGCGACCACAATGTCCTATCAAGATTGGCACGTAGGGAACGATAGCCAATGTCATCCCCTGTTCCCGCCAGATCAGGCCGATGCTGCCCCCGAGAAGCCCCAAGTCTCTCCCTATCGGGTTTACCGATTATTGACAGACTTGGAAGATATTCTGCGGGCCGAAGCGGACAATACCCAACGCCTCGCTCAAATCCGTCCCCTCGTGCGACATTTTCTGGATGAATCGCCGCTGATGTTGCTGCAATGTCCGCCGCCGGACCCCGATCGCGGCTGGGCCGTGACCAAGCTCTACGATGAAGCGGATTTCCCCCTCACCATCCAGCTCGTGAGCTGGAAGCCTGGCATGGTCTCTTCGATCCATAACCATGCTGCCTGGGGCTTGGTGGCGATTTTGGATGGCGAGGAATGTAACCGCTTTTGGCAGCCTCAAGCAGAGGGGGAGCCCATGGCCCAGGTGGGGGAGCAAACCCTGCAACCGGGGGAGTTGATCACGTTTATGCCCGATGCCATTCACCAGATCGAGGCTCTAGGTCCGGACCCCGTGCTGAGTTTTAATCTCTATGGTGAAACCCAGTATGACCAACGCTTTGAATACACCGCCGCTGACAGCCGCTCCCAGCCGTTTTGAAGCATGAAGCACACCTCCGGTTTGTCCCAGCATCCCCGCTAGGGCATTCACGCGAGAGCATTCACGCGAGAGCATCCATCCATGGCTCAACTGCCCCGCCCTAATCCTGTCCCTAACCCTGTCCTCAAGACTTCTCCCCAGGTTCGTGCTCAGCCAGCGCCCTCAGCGCTTCTAGGGTCAGCAGGGTTGGGGCGGGCCAAGCGGGTGTCTCTCCAGCGACAGATCGTCGTCAATGCCGGGCTTTGGGCCATGGTGGGGCTGGGCTGCATCACCGGCTCAGCGGCCTGGCAGATGTACCGTCAGCTCGTGGGCATTCACAAGCAGAGTTTGGAGGCGATCGCCCAGGCCTTCCCCACCCAACTGGAGGCTCGCCTAGGCACTGCCCCGGCCCCAGCTTCCACGCTGCCTGACACAACCCCCGAAGCAGCCGCGTCAGGGAAGCTGGCGGAGTCTATTCAGCAGGTCTTGGCGCAGGTGGCAGCAGCGGGCTTGGCGGGAGAGGACGTGATGATCTGGGTGGGGGATGGCCAAGGTCGGCTGCTGGCCCAATCCAAACCCGCTGCCCAGGATGCCCTCTCGACTCGGGATCTGGCAATGCTCACCGGGGGGCAGGACCTGGCTAGGCTGAGGCGCTGGGGCGATCGCAGTCTGCTGGTCTGCCGCAGCAGCATCAAACTCCCCTCTCTGAATCGCTCCCCCACGGCCTCCCCAGAATGGCTCTACCTCTACCTAGCCCAGGATGTCACCCAGGAGCGCCAGCAAATCACCGCCAGCCTGTGGCAGCTCTTCTGGGCCGACCTGCTGGTGACGCTGGTGCTGGTGGGAGCGATCGCCCAAATCGTCCACCGAGGCTTGGCCCCCCTGGCCCGCATCAACCACCTGGCCCAGGAGCTCTCCGCCTCGGATCTGGGCCAAGCCCGCCTGGGGGAAGATCAGGCCCCAGAAGAAGTCGCCGCCCTGGTGGAGGGCTTTAATGCCATGCTAGAACGCCTGGCCGAGGCCTGGCAGAAACAGCGCCAGTTCGTCAACGATGCCTCCCATGAGCTGCGCACCCCCCTGGCGATCGTCGATGGCTATTTGCAAAGTCTGCTGCGCCGTCGCAGCAGCCTCTCCCCATTCCAGCTCGAAGCCATCAGCACCGCTGCGGAGGAGACCCAGCGAACGATTCAGATGCTCCAGGACATGTTGACAATGGCGCGGGCGGACAATGGCCAACTCTGCTTTGATCTCCAGCAACGCCCTTTACAGCCCCTGCTCCAGGCCCTGGCCGATCGCACCAGCCAGCTCCACCAGCGCCCAGTCCAGCTCGAAGCCCCGGAGACCCCCGTGATCGCCCGATTTGATGCCCAATATTTACAGCAGGCGCTCAGCCATCTCGTGGAAAACGCGGTCAAATATTCCGAGGATCCGAGCCCGATCGTCATTCGCCTGGTTCAGACAGGCCCAGGCCAGGGAGGAGCGATCGCCATCATCGACCAAGGCATCGGCATCCCCCCGGAGCAACAGCGCCGTATTTTTGAACGCTTCTACCGCGCCGATCAATCCCGCCACCGCCAGGGCGGCACCGGCCTCGGCCTAGCCCTAACCAAAACCTTGGTAGAGGGCATGGGAGGAGCGATTTCAGTATCTTCCCTCCCCCACCAGGGCTCCAGCTTTACAGTTCGGCTGCCCTCCCTAAATACCCCCAT
>JAAUQQ010000436.1 GCA_012032745.1 Synechococcales cyanobacterium RM1_1_8 | reverse complement strand
ATCATCGGGCTATTCACCGCCAAAGAGACTGCAAACGGCACCCTAGAGGTGGCTGTGCTAGTACTGGAAGGGGTGAAAAAATCTGTGGGTGCGATCGCTGACGTCAGCCAATTTATTGCTGAACGTCGGCCTAGGCGGACTGCTAGATGTAAAATCTGCCCAGTTTGAAGGCACTCTCCAAACAACCCAAGGCGGCAGCGTTGCCATGGCAATGGACGTCGTCTTTATGAAAGGCCGACCCCAGCACCTGAGCCTCAACTTCAACTTCCAAAGCCCGCAGCAGGCAGCGCTAGATTTAGCCAAGCAGTTATTGCCAGCCTAGCCCCCATCTCTTCGTTACGGCCTCACCTCATTCATGGGGCCGTTCTTCTATCTCCTGTCTTATTCCTCCTACATTCCGCAGGTTGATATTCCCCATATGTCCCCACTTGACCGGTAGCTTATTTCCCCGCCCCTCCCCTGGCTTGCAAAATTCACCCAAGCCAGGAAAGAGTCTCACGGAGCCCTGACTTTGCCGCACCCAACAGCCTAAAATGGGGACAATCCAATGAACATTCCCAAGCACACCCCCAGGAACTCCCATGTCGCTCGCTGTTGCTCCCAAACCGGCTATCGATAAGCAAACCACCTACTTTCGCTGCATCGCAGGCTGCCCCGGCGAACATTCGATCTACGATGTGATCTACACCTGCCCCATCTGCGGCAGCCTGCTAGAAGTCCACCACGATCGCCAGCCCCTCCAACAGCGCAGCGCCGACCAGTGGAAACAGCTCTTCGAATCCCGTGCCAGCACCTCACAATGGCCCTATGGCAGCGGCGTCTGGGGCCTGCGGGAATGGGTCGTGCCCTCCCTCGCCGATGAAAACGTTGTCAGCATGTTCGAGGGCAATACCAATCTGTTCTGGGCCGATCGCCTGGGCAAGCAGCTCGGCGTTCCCGACCTCTGGATCAAGCTCTGCGGCAACAGCCACACCGGCAGCTTCAAGGATCTGGGCATGACTGTCTTGGTCAGCGTCGTCAAGCAAATGATGGCCCAGGGCAGCCCGGTCAAGGCCGTGGCCTGCGCCAGCACCGGCGACACCAGCGCCGCCCTCGCCGCCTATGCCGCCTATGCGGGCATTCCAGCGGTGATTTTCCTGCCCGCTGGCAAGGTCAGCACCGCCCAGCTAATCCAGCCCGTCGCCAACGGTGCCCATGTCTTGGCCCTGGATACGGACTTCGATGGCTGTATGAAAATCGTCCAAGAGGTCACCAAGGATAACTCGATCTACCTGGCCAATTCGATGAATAGCCTGCGCATCGAGGGCCAAAAGACCGTCGGCATCGAGATCATTCGCCAATTTAATTGGGACGTGCCCGACTGGATCATCATCCCCGTGGGCAACCTGGGCAACATCAGCGCCCTGCACAAGGGCTTCCAACTGATGGTGGATCTGGGCTTGATCACGCGAATGCCCCGGCTGGTGGCAGCCCAGGCGGCTCGGGCCAATCCCTTCTATGAGTCCTTCAAGAACGGATTTAAGGAAAAATCAGCGTCACCGCCCAGCAAACCCTGGCCAATGCCATTCGCATCGGCGATCCGGTGAGCTACGAGAAGGCGGTCAAGGCGATCGCCGCCACCGACGGCATCGTCGAGCAGGCCACCGAACATGAACTCGCCGCCGCCGCCGCCCATGCCGACCTGACCGGTATGTTTACCTGCCCCCACACGGGCGTCGCCCTGGCGGTACTGACCAAGTTGATCAAGCGGGGCGTGATCAAATCCAGCGACAAGACGGTAGTGATCAGCACCGCCCATGGTCTCAAGTTCACTGACTTCAAAGTCGGCTACCACGAATCCAAGCTGGAGGAGGTGACCAGTGAATATGCCAATCCAGCGGTCCACCTGCCCGCCGATGCCGATGTGGTCAAGGCGGAGATTGAAAAGCGCCTGGGCTAGGCTCGGCGATCGTGTGATCTAAATCGGGCCACGGCCTAAATCGAGCCATAAACTGTGTCGAACTACCCTGTCAAACAGCAATCATTCTGATAGGGTGTCGTTACCTGATGCGATGCGTTTGGGATCATCGAATCAGCAGATGCGAAGTTGCCACATTGCCATAGATAGCATCGCTGCTGAACGGGTGATGGCTTTCCTGGGGATGGGCTCCCCATACGCTGGCGATCGCGCCGGTTCTTGCAGTATTGACAGCATATTTCCATGGCTCTATTCTCCCAAGATCGTATTTTGGTTCCGATCGATTTCTCGGACCAATCTTTCCTCGCCCTCAAAGAGACGCTAGACTTCGGCAACGATGCCACTCAGATCTACGCGATTCATATTCTTCGTCCCCTAGAGGCCACCGAACCTGGCGTGGTTTGGCAATCGGTGGATACCGAAACGCGCAAGCAAGCAGTCGAGAAAAACTTCCAGCAGGAATTCCCCCCAGGCAAGCATCCAGGCCTGGAGTTCATTGTAGACATTGGTGATCCCAGCTCCCAGATTCTCGACTATGCGGAAAAACTGGAGGTTGGCTTGATTGTGATGCCCTCACGGGGGCGCACGGGGCTATCGCGTTTTTTCATGGGCTCAGTTGCTGAAAAAATTGTACGCTTTGCCCACTGCCCAGTGCTTGTTCTCAGGCACTGATCCTTAGCAAAAGCCCCTGCCATCGTTCCAATCCAATATAGCAATAGAGAAGGGCTGCCAGTTTCCCGGCAGCCCTTTTTAATCTCTGCTTTTTCGCGCAATTTAACCGTTGATTAATGGGTCGCTTCTATCCCGACAGGGCCCTACTAGTACGGTAAGGCTGAAGTTCTCAGGCTAGCTTAAGCTGACCTCATCCCCCAACCCCTTCTCCATTTATGGAGAAGGGGAGTCGGAACAGCAAATCCAGATTAAAGCCCCTCTCCCGTTCTGGGAGAGACGTGGGGGTGAGGGCGGTTCGAGTTTTGTCAGTCAATCAGTCGTCCCCACGGAGCCCTGGTGGTTGCTAAAGACTCGTAGAAAGAGCAGTTTCTGACACAGGTGCCATCTGTCCAGATTTTAATCGAGACCAGTAATCTTTCAGATCTGCTGCAACTTCATTGGAAAGGATATAGCAGCCTAGCAAGTTTGGAAACGCCATGCCCAGCAGCATTAAATCACTAAAATCAATGATCAACGATAGACTGGCCAAGCAGCCTAAAAAGGTACAAATCACATAGATACATTTGAAAATGATTGTGCTGCGCTCACCAAACAAATAGGCCCAGGCCTGGATACCGTAATAGCTCCAGGAAACAATCGTCGAAAAAGCGAATAGGCAAATGGCAATGCTCAAGACAATGGGAAACCAGCTAATCACCGAAGAGAAAGCGCTCGCCGTCATTTGAACGCCGCTGAGTTCCGCGCCCGTATCCTGATAAACGCCCGTCAAAACAATGCTAATTGCGGTCATATTGCAGATGATCACCGTATCAATCAGGGGCTCCAGCAGCGACACGAGCCCCTCACGCACGGGCTCATCGGTGCGGGCCGCAGCGTGGGCGATCGCCGCCGATCCCACTCCGGCCTCATTGGAAAACGAGCTGCGCCGAATGCCTTGAACCATGACCCCCACCACACCCCCAAATGCGGCCTGGGGAACAAATGCTTCGCGGACGATCGTGGCGATCGCACTGGGCACCTGGGAGAGATTCGCGACAATCACAGCCAGGCAGGCCACAAAATAGATCACAGCCATGG
>JAAUQQ010000036.1 GCA_012032745.1 Synechococcales cyanobacterium RM1_1_8 | reverse complement strand
CCCAGCCCAGCGGCGGCGGTTAACTGTCCCGCCCGATGTAAAAAGTTCGGCGGTGCATGGTTCGATGGGGCATGGTTGATTTCTAGTCTATCTCCACATCAATTCTGGGCTGCCGAGGATCAAACTGGGATGCAAGGCTGCGGGAGCCGCTGCGATCGCGGCTTGGGTTTCGGGGGAGAGGCGATCGCCCAGCCCGTTGCTGGTCCAACTCCTTGAGCCTTCACCCAGGGCTTTCTCCAAGGATTGGCCCAAGGCTTCCGCCTGGGCTTTGAGCCCTGGCTGCCTCGCCAGAACGGTGGCAAAGTCCAGTCGCCGAGCCAGGCCATCGGGATTGAGCCAGTCTACCTTGCGGTTGCCATAGCCATCGGGGTGGGCAGCCGTAGATCGGCATCCCTAAGCGCTGGAGGGTCATTTGGGGCAGTTTGAGGTTCTGGGGTGGGTCCGAATCCAGCAGCCTGATGCTGGAGATGATGTATTGATAGGGCGTCTTGAACTTGCTGTTGCGATATTGGGGCTGCCAAAATTCCTCGCTGTGGAAGAGTTGATCTAGCATCTGGCTGAGGTCGCCCTGGGTGGATTGGAAGGTTTGGGCTAGGCGATCGACCAGGCTGGAGGGTGGCTGGTCGGCAACAAAATATTGGGCGAGTTCATAGCTGATCTGGCGGGCGGTGGCGGGGTGAGCCGCCAAAATATCCAGTGCTTGTTCCACCTCCTGCGCTCCAGAGCCTGGGATGTTCTGGCCCAGAAAGCGCTTGTTGCCAAAGTCATGGCGTTGGGCAAAAAACTGAAAGCTCTCCTGGCGCTGGCTGGGATCGGCATTGAGCTGCACCGACCAGCCGGTCAAAATCCGGGCAAGGCTTTCCACATCGGCCTGGCCATAGCCACCATCCACCCCGAGGGTATGCAGCTCCATCAGCTCCCGTGCATAGTTTTCATTGAGTCCCTGGAACTGGCCCCGCGCGCCTGGGCTGTTCGGTGCGGTGTTGCGCCAGTTGTCGAGGTAGAGCAGCATGGCGGGATGGCGAGCCGTGGCCCCAAGCAAGTCGCGAAAGCGTCCTAGGGCATGGGGCCGAATGGCTGTTTGTTCATAGGAGCCCACCCAGAGCTGGGTGTTGCCCTTGCCGGAATGGACATTGAAGTGATTGAACCAAAAGTCCACCATCACTTCTTGAAGCTGGCGCGGGCTGGCGATCGCCCGCAGCAGTCGGGCCTCCTGGGCTTCTCGCAGCACGGTGCGGGCAAAGGCGGGGTTGGTTTTGGGCGGCTGGCCTGGCGGTTTCGCCAGGCTGGGGCGAAAGGTCTGGCTGAGCTGGGTTTGACTGAGCTTGCTGGTTTTGTAGCTGTCTAGGCGCTGGGTCAGCGCCTGGGGCTCCGGGATAGCTCCAGGGTTGAGCTGTTGTTTGATATAGCGTTCGATACCGATCTGTTCTAGCTGGGCGATCGCTCCAGGTGTTGGGCCAAACCCCAGGCGGTTGAGCAGGTGGAGGGTTTCTGGAGCAGTGGGGGCGGCGATCGCCCTGTCTGCCCTGCTCAGCCACAGCAGCAGTCCCAAGGCTAATCCTGCTGCCCAGCTAGATAATCTCCAGCCAACACTCTTTTGCTTAGCCATGGTCTCTAAAACTGAGGGATAGACGTGAAAAATACAGTTTGGGTAATGAAGGAACGTATGGGACGGGCCAGCCACCCAGGGGAAACGGAGCGAGAGCGGTCGAACGTTATGCGCTATAAACGGAGAGGTTAGGAGGGCCAAGCAGTTCACGCTAAGTTGTGCTAGATCACTGTCCAGCATTGCCGTGGCTGGAACCGGCCCAGCAATGGGGAACGATGATCATGGGACCGCGAAGCTGCTTGGTTGTCTGCGAAGTCTTCACCTAGTTTAACGAAGTTCAAGAATATAGATACAAATTATGGTTGCACCAACATCTAAAGAAAAAATCCAGTCCGAAGGCAATCCGGTTGTCCGCTTACCGGAGCAGCCCCTAGACAGGCGATCTTTCCAAGAGTTTTTTCTGACCCTAGCTTTTGGATGGATTCCTCGGCCTGTGGGCAGCCGAGTGCGCAATTTTCTCTACCAGCCGATTCTGCGGGAAATCGGCAGAAGGCTCTACATCAGCCGCAATGTTGAGCTGATTGGGACCCAGAATATTTTCCTTGGGGACCGAGTGAGCCTGGCCCGCCAGGTTCAGATTGATGCCAACACAACCAATGCTCTGGTCAAGCTGAATGCTGGTGTCTCCCTCGACCGGGGCGTCGATATCCGGACAGTAATGGGGTTTGAAGGCTGTCGGATTGAGCTGGGGGCCTATACCTATATTGGCCCCTATAGCTGCTTGGCTGGGCCTGGAAATATTTCCATTGGCAAGGATTGCTTGATCGCGAGCCACTGCGACCTCTATGCCAATACCCATGCATTCCGCGACCCCGATTGCTTGATACGTAAACAGGGCCTCACCTTTAAGGGGATTACGATTGGGGATAATTGTTGGTTGGGCGCAGGGGTGAAGGTGTTAGATGGTGTGACAATTGGGGATGGCTGTGTGGTAGGGGCGGGTGCTGTGGTGACGAAGGATCTTCCAGCTAACTCGGTGGCGGTGGGTGTCCCGGCCAAGGTGATTAGCCAGCGTTTTTGAGTTCTTTTACCCTATCGTCCCTGGGGTCAGGACTGTGGGCTGGGTAAATGGCGATGGGAGAGGGGGCACCATTTGCTCAGCATAACCAAGCAGCATAGCCAAGCCCAGCTCAAAACTTTGCCCCGCGATACAGCAACCGCTTACTTGGCTGGGCCAAATGCTTCACCGCCTGGGGCAAATCCCCCCGGCGTCCCACTGTAATCAAAATGTCCCCTTCGTGGATGAAAACCTCAGCATTCGGATGGATGACCATCTCCCCATTCGCTCGCCGCAGCGCCACCACAATAAAACTGCCTTGGCCTTTGATCTCCAAAGCCCCTAGGCTCGTGCCAATCAGCTCCGATCGCGGCGACACCGGCAGCTCGTCCAACTGCACATGGGCCTTGGCTAGGGTCTCATTCAGGCTGGCCAGGCTATTGCTCCAATCCAGAAAATCCACTGAAGCCGGATGGGTAATGAGATGGGCCATGCGCATCGCCCCGATCGCCGCTGGCAACACCACCCGATTGGCCCCGGCCTGGAGCAGCTTCTTCTCCGTGCTAGATCGCTCCCCCCGCGCCAAAATCATCAGCTCGCCGTTGAGATTCCGCGCCGTCAGGGTAATGAACACATTCACCGCATCGTTGGGTAAAACAGTGGCTAAGGCAACTGCTCGAACAATCCCCGCTTCCTGCAAAATTCGCTCATCCGATGCATCCCCCAGCCGCACCAAATAGCCCAGGGCCTGGGCTTGCCCAATCCGCACTTCATCCAAATCCACCACCACAAAGGCCTGCCCCGCCGTCTCCCAACTGGCTGGCCAGCAGCATCCCCATGCGGCCAAAACCGCAGATAATCACATGGTTTTCGAGCTGCCGAATCTCTTTGGTCATTTTCCTGGCCCCCAGGGCACGATTGATTTCTCCTTCGGTCACCATTTGTAAAAAACCGCCGACGATGTAGACCGCCGAGGAAGTGCCCGCCACGATCACAAAATGGTAAACAGCCGTAGGGCTGGGTCAGCGATGGGGCGAACTTCGCCATAGCCCACCCCGAAGATGGTGATCACCACCATATAGATGGATTCCATCCAGCTCCAGCCCGCGAGGCGATAGCCCACCACAGCCACCAGCAGCGTCAGGCCAAACACCGCTGAGCCCAGCAGAATCCGCTGAAATGAGGTCTTCATGGCGCAGCTCCATCGGTGGGCGCTGTCCGTAAAGTTGAGCTTGGCCGCAAAGTTGATTTGAGATGGATTGCAAACATGACAATCTATCCTTGCAGGTGGGGCCGGGCGATCGCGTATCTAAAACAACCAAGTATCAAATTGTTGAGCAGCAGCTCCAGAGCTGGGGTGCGATCGCCCCAGGGCCGCTAGCCTTGCAAGGCCGCAAACATTTCTTCCCAGGGAATTGTTGTGGGGCGATCGCCCTCGTTAACAATCTCAAACACCAGATTCTTCGCCGCCTCGGACTGGAGGCAGGCCACCGCAGCCCCGGCCACATCAATGCGGCTGGTTTCGCCATTGAGCTGGTCGCCCTGGCCTAGCTTGATGCCCAGCTTGCCCTCGGTGGTGGCTTTGAGCAGGCTGTTCAAGTCGTAGGAGCTGTAGGGGCCATCGGTGAGGCGGGCGGGGCGGATGATGCTGTAGGGCAGGCCGGAGTCGCGGATGGCCTGTTCGCCTTTTTGCTTGGCATCGAGTACGCCGAAGCCGTTGAGCAGGTTGAAGGGAAAGCTGTCCTTGCGTTGGATGCCGCAGGAGGAGATGAAGACGAAGCGTTGGAGGTCGGCGGGAGCAGCGGCGAGCAGGTTTTTGACGCCGATTGCATCGACAACTTTAGGGCTATTTTGGGCCTTGAGGTCGCGATAGTTGGCATCGAGCAGCACCTGGGGCCAGGCCAGCCATTCTGGGGTGTCGCCAAAGTCGAACTGCCAGCGGGCGGAGGGGAAGGCGGTGGTGCCGGTGGCGCAGATGATGTGGGTGATGCCAGCGGTGGCGGCGGCCAGGGTTTCGGGCTGGCGGATGTCGGCGATCGCCAATTCCACCCGCTCCCCAAACATCTGCCGGGCCTTATCGGCGTTCCGGGTCATAACCCGCACCGCATAGCCCTTCTCCAGCAAGGTTCCCACGGCGAGTTGGCCGACGCCACCGGTTGCTCCAGCAACTAAAGCCAGATCTGATACACCCATTCCTGACCGACCGACAGCGGATTCAATCATTGACGATTCCCTAAGCCCCGAGGGACTTTTCCATATAGAACTGTTGGAACACGCAGCCCCGCAGCTGCCGAGTTTGGGCTCGAACCACTTGGAAGCCCCGCTGTTGAAAGAAGGGCTGGGCGGTGATGCTGGCCTCCGTATAGAGTAGCGAAATCCCGAGGGCTTTGGCGTCCCTTTCTAGGGTGCTGAGCAGGGCGGAGCCGATGCCTTGGCCTTGGTGGTGGTGGTGGATATAGAAGCCGTCGATGTGGCCGCGCTGGCTGGTGCTGGGCTGAGGTGTTGGCTGGGATGTTGGCTGGGATGTTGTCGCAGCCTGGGGACAGTCTAGCTCGGCAAAGCCGGTAATTAGGCTGCTTTGGTTTTGGGGGGTCTGTGCTTGGGCGATGTACAGTGCCTGTTTGGATTGAAGGCGATCGCGCCAGATCTCCCCAGGCTGGACCCCAGGCGACCAAGCTTGAACCTGGGCCAATGTGTAGTCCCGGCGATTAATTTGATGGACTGTGTTGTGAAACAGCGCTGCCATGGCTGCGCAGTGGCTCAGGGGGATCTGAGCTAAGTCGGCTGCTGGCCAAGTCTGAATTTGCATTGGCGACAGGCTTTGCATAACTTCCAACCCAGAATGCTCAACGCCCAACGCCTCACATCACCGGCAGCAATACGCAGAGCGAGGAACGAGCGGCGCTTTTTGCTGTCCGAGTGCATGTGATTGTTATGCAAACTTGCTTCATTTTCGTTTAAGTTCCACCACTAATCTAAGCACTTCTTTCGGAGGCTTTCCTAGAGATTCTTTTAGCCAAGGGATATGCTCACTCCATGTAAAGTCATCTTCATGACCAGGATGAGCAGATGCGTTCCTTAAATCTACAAATGAAGGACTTTCTTCATTATAAGGATGCTTATCTTCAAGAAATTGAGATAGTTCTTGAACTTTCAGTGCGTAATTTTTGCAAACCGGTTCAGCTTTTTCGTTTATTGTAGCAAATAAATTGGTACATTGATTCATAATGTCATCCGACCAGAACTTTGAGACAAAAACCAATTGCCCTAAAGTAGGGGGATGGACTGGTGGTTTGGAACACGATTTTAATGTGCCGAAGGTGATTTCTCTTGATTTGATTCGCTTCAATACCTTTTCTGACGCATCCGATGGTATGCAGAAAACTGCTTTTTGAATTAGCTCGATCCATTTTGTAAACAAAATATCAGCAGTTTCTCTCTCTAGAACCTTACACAAAGAAAGGACAACTTGACTCCATCCTCTCAATACTCCCTTTTTCAACATTATTTCAGTAACAAAGGCATCCACTAATTCTCGGCGAGATAATTCATCTATTTTTCGCCACACATTTGGTGAAAGGTAGTCTACCCAAAATCTTTCCCCGACTAGCCTTATATTTTCGAGCGTTTCAGAAATTGACTCGGAATCTATCGTAGAATACTCAGCTATAATCTCCTTAAATTGTTCTTTTCGTTTCTTGAGTTCTTCATTAACGCGGATTGCTTCTTCTTGTCTTCCCGATTCATTTAAAAATTCAACAATCAAATTTGCGCTATTCCAAAGTGCATCGTCATTGTGCGCTGTTGTTTGCGCCCCCATATAGTGAATTAAGAAGAAATCAACACCTCGTAAATTGTATATTTCACAGGCAATTTGTCTTCGTTCTGGCGTAAAGCGCATTTCATAAAAAAGAAAATCTTCGAAATTCAGAATTTGCTGGACTAGATAATCATAATCTTTTGTTTGTTGTACAATTCGCAGAAGCAATTGTGACAGAGAGTCTGCCCACTTATTCAGCAGGCTATGAGGGTCGAGCCAGTTTTCAATTGTTGATGCATCAAAATCTGTTTGCGAAGCGCAATGTGAAACCAATAACGCTCTGTGCAAAAGAAACAGAGGATCATGATCTAAACCTAGATATTTCTCGATTAAGCTCCAGTCTTTGGTGTTAGCTAGTTCAGTGATCTTCTCAAGAATACATGATAGTAAAGCAGGATCACCATATTGCAGATTGCAATATTTATACGAACGATCAAAAATTTCTATATCCTTCAATATATTCATTTTGCGTTCACATCACTTTACTTTTTGAATGCATAACTTGTTAGTGGGCCGAAACTTTCCGTACATCACCCCTGAGGAGCAGGATAGGCGGAAACTTTCTACATATTCTCTAGATGATATCCTGAAACTTTCCGGATAGCCCGCACATAGGGGCGATAGACAGAAATATTCTTCATCTCGCCCACCATGGAAAACCGGCCTAACAAGCTCCTATAACAAGTTGGTGAGCAAATTCGTCTTAAACGCTACTCTTGTCGTACCGAGGAAACCTATACTTAGTGGATAAGAAGTTACGTTTTGTTTCAAAATAAGTGTCATCCTAAGTGGAAGCACCAGACGTGGAAGCCTTCTTAAAATCTCTGGGCATCGAGAGAACAGCCATAGCCCCACCCCAACATCAAGCGCCCTGCGACCTCCCCCCAGTCATGGCCCCACTAGCTCCGACCAACTAACTCCGAAACAGGCGACTGTACTGACCCGCATGGGCCATGCTGGCTAGACTCAACCCCCAGCCGCAGGTCTCCAGCTCCCCATCCCCCCGCACCAGCAGAGCCTGGGCGGCTTGCTCCAGTGTGGGCTGGAGGTCGAACAAAAGCTGCTGACCGACGGTCTGGCCCAGGGGAACTAGCTTGATGGCAGCGGCCACCAGGTTCGTGGCCCAGCTTTGCAAATAGCCCAGCAGGGCCTGGTCTTGAGGAATCGCCCAATGGGCAGCGGCGAGGCCGAAGGCAGTGCAGAAATTACAGCCCTCGCTGCGCAGTTGGGCACTCAGGGGGGTGGGCAGTGTTGGGGGCGGCGTGAGCTGGAGCAGCAGGCGGAGGAGCGATCGCCCCATCTGTTCACTCTGCTGGCGCAACTCTTCGGTCTCTCGGCTGGCACTGCTCCAATCATTCCACCGCAACAGCCCCTGCCAATCTTGCGTCTGGCTGGCCCCATGGCAGCGCAGCATCAAGGCCCCATCCAGGGCAATGGAGCCCCGGCTGAGTTCCTGCTCCAGCCAGTGGGCCAGCTCAGCGGGCGTTGTGATCCGTTGCTGGAACACCAGGGTTTCTAGGCCCTCGGAGTAGCTAAAAGCTCCGACGGGCAGGGCCGGGGAGGCGAGCTGGAGCAACCGCAAGAGTGCGATCGCGCCACTCGGAGCAGCAGTTGTAGAAGCAATCGGCAGCATAGCAAAGGTTGACCTGAACTCGGGCTAGATCTTGGTCTGAATCTTCAGCGCTAAACATCAACCATCGTCGCTCGAATTGGGCGAATTGGAGCGATCGCGCCAGAAAATTCCCAGAAAACACCAGCCCCACCGTAGGGGCAGGTTTGGCACAAGAGTCTACTACTTTGACCCAATTTGCCCCAAAACTGAGGCAAAACCAGTCCCAGCACCAACCCCAACCGCCATAACAACATATCAATTCAGGAGCCTTCCCCCTCCCCGTCTGGGTCCACAGCAGTCCGGGGCTCCCCAGCGCGATCTGGCTCCCCCGCCTCCTCCAGGGAGGGCAACTCATCGATTAACTGTAGCGAGACCCGGATCGCGTCAATCTGTCGCTTAAACAACTCAGGATTGCTAGACTGCTCCGCTAGGATTTCAAGAAATTCCAGCACGTTAAGTAAACCCGTTTGCAGACTCACAATAGTGGCCCGCAGTACTCGGGTCTGATCGGATGAAGACATGGATGGCAGTGATGCAAAACATCAAGGCGATGGGTGATCAATGCCAAAAGGGGAGATTGCCGATGCAGAAGCACAGCATTGAGTCCCAACAGGAAACTGCTGGGCCCCAGGGCTGGCTGTGTGGAGAAAATAAAGGGCGATTGGGGCTTCCTATCTATTCAAGCAACTTCCCAGCGATTTGCCCTGGGAAATCTCCTCAGCGCGGACCACTCGGCATTTGCTGAAGCCTTCCACGGCAATTACTGAACGTAGATGAAACCTGGGAGGGGTGCGCCGGAAATTCTAGGGCTTTGCAGAGACCGGCTCCAGCACTGCGCCGCCGTCCCCGTGAACCCGTAGCCACTCCGCTAATAGCCACTTAACAGGCCCCGCTGCTTTGCCAGCCGCTCCGCCCAGCTAAAGCACCACAGCCCCAGGCCCAAATAAATCACACCATTGGCCAGGGCAATGCCAAACATGGCCCAATCCAGGCCCACCGATCGCGCCATCAGATCCCGCAGTAGTCCAGCGCTGGGCGTCATCGGAGCCATTAGCGCCACCAGCCGCCCCAGCCCGGCCAGATTCTCCACCGGGGTGCCAATCAACAGCAGCAGCCCAAACTGGAGGCCGCCCAAAAGCTGACGCACTTGCTTGAACAACAGCAGCAGCCCCCCCAGCAAAAATGCAAACCCATAGGTGCTCATCAACATGGTCACCAGCGGCAACAGCAGCAGCGGTGGAAAGCTCAAACGGCTGCCCGTAATCCCCAAGATCAACCCCAGGCTGACGGCAATGAGAATCAGCCGAATCGCCAGCCCTGCCAAGGCTCGCAGCAAAAACACCGTCACCGCCCGAAAGGGCGAGAGAAACAATTGCTCCAGGGTGCCTGTTTTGGCCTCTGCTTCGAGGCTATTGGTCGTCTCCGTCAAGACAAATAGCGTCAAAATCCAAAGCACATAGCCAATCACCAACACATCCAGGCGTTCCGCTCCGGCGCTGTCGCTCAAATTCACCCCAGGCCCGGCGATATAGCTCGCCCCCATGAAGAGGAAATAGAAGGTGATCGTGCTGATAAAGACCCCCAGAATGGCCTCTAGGGGGTAACGAATAAACTGGATCCAACTGCGGCGTAGTTCAGCCAAGAAGAGGGCAATCATGTTGTTTTTTCCTGTACCAGTTTCAAAAATATTTCAGTTAAGTCAGCCGTGTCTTTCTTGATTTCCTGAATGGCCAGGGGACGCAGCTTTTCGAGCAGGTCGTAGAGCAAATCGCCACGGTGTAGGGTGAGCTGGCGATCGGCGATGGTCAGGTCGAAGGGGGCCAGCCTTGGGGCGAGGGCCGCTGGCAGGGGCTCCTCTAGCTCAATGCGGTAGCTCTGGCCAGAAAACTGTCGAATCAACTCCCGCGTGGGCTGTTCGGCAATCACCGCGCCAGCTCGGATGATGGCCACCCGGTCAGATAGCGCCTCTGCAATGTCGAGCTGGTGCGTGGTCAGGAGAATGGCGCAGCCCGAGGCGGCAATTTCCCGGACGATCGCCTTGACCGTTTGGGTTGCCTCCACATCTAGTCCCAGGGTGGGTTCATCCAACAGCAGTAGTTTGGGAGCATGGACCAGGGCGACGGCGATCGCCACCTTCTGCTGCATCCCCCGCGACAGGGTCTGCACCGTGGCATGGCGTTTGTGCTCCAGTCCCAGCCGCCCCAGCCAGTCTAGGCCCCGCTGCCGCGCCACCCGCCGAGACAGCCCCCGCAACACGCCAAAATATTCCAGATTTTCCAATGGCGTCAGCCGCCAGTAGAGATTGCGATTGCCCTCCAGCACGGCTCCGACCGCCTTGAGGGCCTGGGCTTGGCGGTGGGGATCGAGGCCATTGAGCCTCACCTGGCCGCTGTCGGGGCGCACCAGCCCCGCAATCATTTTGATCGTGGTGGTCTTGCCCGCGCCGTTGGGGCCCAGAAAGGCCAGAATTTCGCCTGCATGGAGACTGAGGCTGACCTGGCGCACGGCATCGATGGTTTGCTTGCCCTGGCGATAGGTTTTTCCCAGGTTTTGGACTTGTAAAATGGACATGGTAGCCAGGAGAGAGGAAGCAAGGGCTACAGGGCATGATGCCTGGTGCTCGATGCCTAGGGTCCGGTGCCTAGGGTCCGGTGCCTAGGAATTTAATCTAACCTGAGTTTGAGCGCTTGGGGTTCGGCCCCAGTTCCGAAGTTATACCCAGGGCATCCCTCCCTAAATTCAATACGCTTTGCTCAAGCAAATCATTTCTGCGATGGCTCCTGGCCGGTCTTGGGCGACCTTGGGCGATCGCGGCCTTGCCACACAAAGGAAATTTGCTGCCAGCAAGGGTTGAGCCCAGGCTCGACCGATATCAGGGGCTGTCTACTGCATCATGATTTTTCTGCGCTTTGCCAGGTGTTTCACCGGCCCGGCGACCCAGCCCTCTCCCCTGCTGTGGGGATTGGCGCTGGGTTTTGCCCTGGGCCTAGCGCTGTTGGAAATCAGCAGCACCGCTTTGTTCCTCGCCACGGTGGCCTGGCAGGATCTGGCAGGGGCCTATGGCCTAGCAGCGGGGCTGGCCCTGATGTTGCTGCTGGGGGGCCGGGTTAAGGGCTGGCCCGGTGCCAAGCTTGATCCTCCGCCCGAGGAAGCCCAGGCCCAGCTCCCCGGCGACGGTTGGGATCTGCTGCTTGGCCTGGTTTTGGGAGCGGGCGGGCTGTGGCTGAGCTTGAGCCCCCATTCACCCTTGGGCCAGGTTTCGTGGGGCCAGTCGCCGCTCTCCCCAGGGAACCCCGCTGGGCCAATTTCCCCCGCCCAGGCCCTGTTGCTCCAAGGCGGCGTTCTCTGTCTGGGGCAGTT
Source organism: Synechococcales cyanobacterium RM1_1_8 (assembly GCA_012032745.1). Taxonomy (GTDB): domain Bacteria; phylum Cyanobacteriota; class Cyanobacteriia; order PCC-9006; family JAAUQQ01; genus JAAUQQ01. The sequence continues at coordinate 8,936 of JAAUQQ010000036.1, read as the reverse complement.
TGTGCGGGCCCAGGCCGGGCGCGGTGGCTATTGGTTTTTAGACCGATTTGTTGTCAATACATCCCTTCACCCACCTGCTGGCAAAGTCCCCAGTCGATCAGCCATTCCCAGGACCATGACCAAACCCATTCCTTTGCTGGGGCTGCTGGCCTGGAGCAATGGGGCGATCGCGGCGGCTGTCGCGGCGGGGCTGCTGTTCGGGCATCCCGACCAAATTCGCTTTTCCCTGGCCTGGCCGTGGCTGGGGGCTTGGCTGGTGCCCTGGCTGGGGGCGATCGCGGGCGGGGTCGCTGTGCTGGCCATGGGGCTGGGACTGGGGCGGAGCTGGTGCCCCCCTGGCAAACTGCCCGGTGCCTCATCCCTAGCTTCGCCCAGGCGAGGGAGCGATCGCCCCTCGGCCCTGGCCCAATACGCTCGGGCCTTGCTGCTGTTGCTGTTGCTGGGGCGCGGGGCCAGCCTCTTGCTTCAGTGGGGACTGTGGTCTGAACTACAGCAGCGCCTGGCCTGGCAGGGGGGCAGTTTGTCTTGGCCCCGGCCGGAGAAGCTCTACCCCAACCCGTTGCCCTAGCCGCAGCCCTTGCCCTGCTGCGGGGCACGCTCAGCCTGGCAGAGTTGCTGATCCATCGTTTTCGCTCGGCAGGTTGGCTGGCCCGCCATGGCACCTTCACCGCCCTGGCTTGGCTGCCCCTGGCTGCCCTTGGCCTCAGCTTGCTGATGGGCGATGGCGCTGGGGGAGCGGCGAGCCACCTGGGCATTGTCCTGCTCTGGTGCCTGGATGGACTGCTGGGCTCTAGCCTGGGATTCTATGCCCAGCAGCGATTGCTGCGGCTGTTGCCCCGCGATCTCTTCCAGGAGTTGCAAGACCAATTGTGGCTGCGCGCTCAGGGGCTGGAGGGAGCGATCGCCCTGGTGCTGCTGGGCTGTTCGGGGTGGGGCGCGGTGGCGTTTTCCGCCGATCGCCTCGCCAACCTTGCTCCCGCCGTGATTTCCGCCATGGCCCTCGGAGCCCTGGCTCTGCTGCTGGCCCTGGCCCTGCTGCGCTATCGCTACTTCCAGCTCATCCTGGCGGCCCTCGAAGAACATGCCCTCCAGCGTCGCTTTCCCCAGGTTGCCAAGCTGGCCCCCGGTGAAATCAGCTTGGTGGGTAGCCTGCTCAATCAGACCGATAATCCCCTGGTCAAGCGGGCGTTGGTGCGATCGCTCCAGCAATTCCTGCGCGCTGCCATGGCTGAATCATCCCGCCCCGAACCGTCCCGCCCCGAACCGTCCCGCCCGGCCCCTCCTGACACCGCCCAGTCCAAAACCCTAGACCACAGCCTCGCTTGCCTCGCACTCCTCGAACGGATCGACCTCCCCCTCACCTGCGAGATCCTCGCGCCCCGGCTCCTGCGGCTGCCGCCGCCGCTACAATTGGCGGGCCTGGCTGCAATGACGCGGGCTCAGCAACAGCGGTATCGGCGGGTAGCCAGGGATGCTTCCAGCTCTCCCCCGGCCCCCGGCCCCCTCGACGATTCCAGTTTTCGGGGGCGCACCGTGGCTGCATTGATGACGCCGATAGCATCACCGGAGGTGTTCGCCGCTGCCCTGCGCTATCAGCTCCATGGCGAAGGAGGAGCGAGGATTCTCCAGGGAGCGGGCCAGGGAGTGGACCAGAGCTCAGTCAACCTAGCGCTGTATTTACAACCCGATCGCCCCCCCGCTGTGCGAGCTGTGGCCGCTAGCTTTATCCTCAACCAGGCCCGCAACACCGATGCCCTACCGGGGATCCTGGCGGCCGCCCAGGGCCTGCGCCCCCAAGCGGAACAGCAGCTCCGACAGATGCTCACCCATGTTGCCCTCGAAGAACGCCAAGCGGCCAGCCAAGCCCTGCTCGATCTCGCGGACCTCACGCCGTTCCAGGCCCAGGTTTCTCGACTGTTGGAGGATTCCGCCAACGCCGTTTGCCAGCCAGCTTTTCAGGCGATCGCCCAAACCCGCTGCCGCAGGCTCTATCCCCAACTGCTCAAGGCACTCCAATCTCCACACACAGAACAACTGGCCCGCGAGACCCTGCTGAGTTTGGGGCAGGATGCGATCGCCGTCCTCCAACGCTGCACCCAGCACCCTGGCGTTTCGCTACCCACTAAAATGACCTGCTGGAAGCTGATGGCGGCCCTGCCTGGTCCCCGGTCCCACCTGGCCCTGGCTGAAGATGTCATGCACCAGACCGGCGCGGCACGACATCTGTTGCTCAAACTCATGGTCAGTCTGGCCCAGGGCAGCGCTGGAATTGGAGAACATCTATCCCAATGGGAGAGCCTGGGACAACTGATTCGCGAAGAACTTTGGTTGCTGGGCCATCTCTATGCTGCTCTGACTGACCTGAGCCCCAGCCAGTTGCCCGGCGGAACAGCAACCCAGCTCGCCGAAGCCCTGCGCCAGCAGCAGCGAGATGTGGGGGAACGGCTATTGTTGTTGCTTCAACTTCGACATCCTGATGCTGGTCTGGCTCGGGTGGCGCTGCTGCTCCACAACCCCGCCACTCTGGAGATAGGGCTCAGCCAGCTTGGTCAGGTGGTGGAACCGACCCTACGGCACCTGATTATTGCTGTCTTCGATGCCAGCAGCGCCCGCCAAAAGCGCTTGGCCTTGGCCGACTGGGCCGATGGAGCCAGCCTTCCTCCAGCGGAGCGCCTGCAAAAAATGTTGTCCTTACATCTAGCATTGGAGCCCTGGCCCCTGGCCTGTGCCTATGAGCTGGCCCTGGAGCAGAAAGTGCCCCTCAGCGATGAAGCATTGTTGCAGGGCATTCACCATGACGATGCTGCGGTGCGGGGAGCAGTGCAGGCCTATTTGAATCGCATGTCTCCAGCGCTGGTCGAGGCGCTGCTGTTGGGGGCTGGAGCCAATGAGTGCTGAACCCGTGGGTTTTGGGCAAAGCCCAACTGGCCAGGGAATGGGAAAATCTCTGCTCCCCTGGCCTATGTCGTTTGCCCTGCGGCCTATGGTAGTCATACAAAGGTAAGGATGGCTGTACCCCCCTTTCAGAAAGAGTTTTGACCAATGAAGCTATCTCCTGAGTGCCTAAGTCTCCTGGTTATTCACAGGACGGGTCGGTAGTCCATCTTTGTAAAGGATAGAGAAAAAGGCTTGATCGTGAAGGACATACCTGGTGAAGATTCTGCGTGATGGCGACTATTCTTTATCCTTTACGAAATAGCGCTACCGGCGCAGACATTCGCCTCGGCCTGCTAGAAATGGGCCAGGCCACCCAGGCCCTCAATCGCACCACCCGCCAGCTCCAAAACCGCATCACTCGCACCCAAATGCGACCCTTCTCGGACATCGTCAGCGGATTCCCTCGGGTGATTCGCGATCTGTCCGTCCAGTATGGCAAGCAGGTTCAGCTCAAGGTTGAAGGAGAAACGGCCCTGTTTGAGCGGGTTGCCCTGGATCTGCTGACGGACCCGATCATCCACCTGCTGCGCAATGCCTTTGACCACGGCCTAGAAACCGAGGCAGAGCGCCTGGCCCTGGGCAAACCTGCTGAGGGTACAATCACCCTGCGAGCCTCCCAGCAGGGTAACCTTGCCCGCATTGTGATTGCCGATGATGGCCGGGGGATCCCCTTGGAGAAGATCCGCGATCGCGTCCGCCACCACGGCATTCCCGAAGACCACATTGCCCGGATGAGCGAACCAGAACTGCTCTCCTTGATCTTCGATGCGGGCTTCAGCACCGCTGAGCAGGTAACGGAACTGTCAGGCCGGGGCGTGGGCATGGATGTGGTCCGAGCCAATATCGAAAAGCTCAACGGCGATGTGCAGATTTCGACCCAGGCGGGCCAGGGGACAGCCTTCACGATCACGCTGCCCCTCAGTCTGTCCGTGCTGCGAATTATGTTGCTAGAACAACAAGGGATGCTGTTTGCGCTCCCCGTGGATGCCCTGGAAGAACTGATACCCCTATCCCCAGCAGGGATTTCTACATCGGCTACAGGCCAGCCCCAACTGCGGTGGCAGGGGCAGCCCATACCCCTGATTTCCCTGGAAGATCATCTCTGTTTCAACGGCAGTGCTGCCCTGGCTCCCCTGGAGGGGAAACCGGTGATCAACCACCCCATGGCCGTGGTGGTGCGCCAGGGGGCGGGCCATTTAGCGATCGCCATCCAGCGGTTTTGGGGGGAGCAGGAGGTGGCAACGCGCCCGGTATCTAGCCCCATTCCCCTGCCTCCCGGCTTTGTGGGCGCAACGGTCTTGGGCGATGGCCGCATTGTCCCCCTGGTAGATCTGCCCCAGCTCGTGGCAAGCAGCCCCGTCCACCAAGCGAACGAGTTCCCCGCTCCCCCCAGCCCCCCATCGGGCCAGTCCGATCTTCTCCAGAGTGCCCCCGAAGCAGAATTCACGGAGGGGCCAACCCTAACCGCGAACCAATCGGGGCCAGAGCGGACGATTCTCGTGGTTGATGATTCGGTCCATCTGCGCCGATATTTGACGCTGACCTTGGAAAAAGCTGGCTACTTTGTCGAACAGGCTCGGGATGGCCAAGAAGCGGTGGACCTGCTGCTGGGCGGGCTCCAGGTGCAGGCGGTGCTCTGCGATGTGGAAATGCCGCGTTTGGATGGCTACGGGGTGCTAGAAGCCATCAAGGGGCAGCCTGGGTTCAAACATTTGCCCATTTCGATGTTGACCTCCCGCAGCAGCGAGAAGCATCGCAAACTGGCGATGAATTTGGGTGCTGCGGCCTATTTCGCCAAGCCTTACAACGAACAGGTGTTGTTGAAGACCCTGGCGGAGCTGCTGGGAGCGAAGCCGCTGCCATAGCCAGCCGGGGCCAGGCTTGGGGCATCAAATGCAACACTGGGGCGTCACATTCACCAAAGTCTTGCACCCGCTCCAGATGTCTGGGGAAATTCAAGCAAAATAGGGGCATTGCCGGTTTTCGTTCTGACCCGTTTTGTTCTGAATCCATTGGGTTCAATTTGACCCGTGGCGTCCTCTTCCCCTTCTTTGCCCATGTCCCCCGCTGCCGATTACCCGCCTGCCAATCACCTGCCAGAGAAGCTTCCGCCGGAGCAGCCCCCCCAGTTCCGGTCGGTTTGCCTGGCGGCGATCCTGCTAGACCGGGGCACCCAGTCCCGCCTGGGCGGCAACGATCCGGCCACGGTCCAGCGCTATGCCCAGGACATGGAGGCGGAGGTCTGGGATTTTTCCCGCCGCCCCCTGCCGCTGTTGTTTTTTGATGGCGATCGCTACTATCCCGGAGATGGCCACCATCGAATTTTGGCAGCGCAGCAATGTGGCCTAGTGGAGCTGCTCTGTGAGATACGCTCGGGTAACCAGCGTCAGGCGATTTTCTACAGCAACACTGAAGCCAATAAGTTCCACGGCAAACAGCTCACCCGCAAGGACAAGCGCCATCGGGTCAAAACGTTGCTGTTGGATCAGGAGTGGGCGTTGATGAGCGATCGCGAAATTGCCCGCCAATGTGCTGTCTCTGCGCCGTTTGTGGGGGGCATCCGTCGCGACTTGATTGCGAAGGAGCAGATCACGGCTTCCACAAGGCGCAAGGGCAGGGATGGCAAGGTGCGGGAGACGGCTAAGATCGGCCAGCGAATGGACGATCAATCCGGAGCGACGGTTGCTCCCTCAACCGCAGCGGTGGCCCAATCCGCAGCAGTGGCAGTTGTTGACCCAGCCTCCTATGAACGTCTGTTGCAAGAGCGCGATCGCCTCCAACAGCAGCTCGCAGAACAGCAGCGCCAGCACCGCCTCGAACTGGCCCAGGTCACCGCCGCCGCCCAGGATGACGAGCTGCGCAGGCCCTGGCCGATGACGATGCCTTGATGCAGCAACTCTACAATGGACTCGGCACGATCGCAGCGGCCCTCGATCCATCAGATTGCGACCGAGAGCTGTTGCCCCAGCGGATGCTGCAAGCGGCCCAGGGCATTGCCCTGATGCGGCGCATCCTGGAAGCCCACGCCCCTAACCTAGAGCCCGACCTGAATTCCTGAGCGGCCCACGACCCAGACCGGGCTCAACCCGCTGGAACAGCAAGCCTCAACGACCGCAAGTGGCATCAAAATAGGAGCCCGAGCCCATGAGGTTGAGCGGTAGCCCTGGAATCGGTTTGAGCCGCATAATCGCAGCGCGAATGTCATCGCTGTCGCCGCTAAAGGAGAGGTCACCCCAAATCGGCTTCGTCTGATCCTCCGCTTCGCGCAGGCCATAGCGCAGCAAGAAATCGTTGGTCTCGCTGTAGTAGGCGCGGAAGACACCGTCGGCCTGGGGGCGGCTGCTGTAAAGTTGGCGATCGCTGACCAACATCGCCCGCAGTTCCCCATAGGAACTGCGCTGGCGGCGGGTCAACTGGCCATTTTTTTCGTGCCAATCTTCAAAGGTGTAGAGGCCACAGCCGCCGTACCGTTCCTCGCAGTAATCGGCCAAAACCACTAGGGCCTGGCGCAGCATCGCTAGGGGAACCCAGTCTTCGAGGATGAGGCTTTCTGCCTGAAAGGGCTTATCGTCTAGTCTCCAGGCGGGGTCAAGGATGTTGTCCATGGGGCGATCGCTTAGTCCATCAAACTGCGGAAGAACTCAATTGTCCCCTTCAGCTCCGCCACAAAGGCATCGATTTCTGCACGGGTGTTGTAAATGTACAGACTCGCCCGCGCCGTGCCGTCAATGCCCAGCTCCCGGTGCAGCGGCTGGGTGCAGTGGTGTCCCGTGCGAATGGCAATGCCGGACTGATCTAGCAGCGTGGCCAGGTCATTGGGGTGCAGGCCCTCGACGGTGAAGGTGGCGATCGCCGCTCTCCCACTGCCATCGGCTTTCGGCTTTGGCCCATAGAGCGTCAGCCCTTCAATTCCCTGGAGCTGCTCGTAGAGGTAGGCCGTCAGCTCCTGCTCGTAGGCGTGGATGCGGTCCATGCCGATGTGATTGAGGTAGTCGATCGCCGCGCCGAGGGCGATCGCTTCGGCGATGGCCGGTGTCCCCGCCTCAAACCGCTCCGGCAAATCCGCATAGGTGGAATGGTCCAGGAACACATCTTTGATCATTGAGCCCCCACCCAAAAATGGTGGCATCGATCGCAGCAGCTCCAGCTTGCCGTAGAGGAAACCAATTCCCGTCGGCCCACACATCTTGTGCCCCGAAGCCACCAGCCAATCGCAGTCCAAATCCTGCACATCAATGGGCATGTGGGGCACGCTCTGGCAGGCATCCAGCAAAACCTTTGCTCCCTGTTGGTGAGCCAACTTAGCCACCTCCTGGGCCGGAACAATCGTCCCCAAGGTATTCGACACATGCACCACCGAAACCAGCTTCGTCTTCTCCGACAGCAGCTCGCGATAATGGTCTAGATCAAACTCACCCGCCGCCGTCACCCGCACATGCTTGAGCACCGCACCTGTTCGCTCAGCAACAATGTGCCAAGGCACCAGGTTGCTGTGGTGCTCCATGGTGGTGAGAATAATTTCATCCCCCGCCTTCAGCGCCGTCATGCCCCAGCTATAGGCCACCAAATTGATCGCTTCGGTCGCATTGCGCGTGAAGACAATCTCCCGAAAGCTGGCCGCATTGACAAACTTCGCCACCTTCTCCCGCGCCGCTTCATAGGCATCCGTCGCCCGCCCGCTCAGGGTATGAGCCCCGCGATGAACGTTGGAATGATCCGTCAGATAGTAGCGCTGCAAGGCTTCCAGCACCGCCGTAGGCTTGTGGGAGCTAGCGGCACTGTCCAGGTAAATCAGCGGCTTACCGTTGACATCTTGGTTGAGAATCGGGAAATCAGCGCGGATTTCTTCGGCAAGAGCAGGGGCAAGGGTGGTGAGGGGCATATTAAGGAGAAAGAGTAGGGCTGATGAAATAGAGCAGGATTAAATCGATTTCATTCAGGGGTAATGATCGAGAATAAACTTAAAAATTCCGAGAATACGTCCCAATTCGGCACTCAAGCCATAGGTCCGATCTTCAATCGTGAGGCAGTCATCCTCAAGTTTGAGAAATTGCCAAAGATCACCTGTCGTGACACAGCCATAGATAGCATCAATCTCTAACTGCTTTTGCTGATTGAACCGCTTCGCGCCCAGCATTTGGGCTGAGCATTGGCCAAGGCCAACTTCCAGGTCTTGCCGCTTGGCTTCCACCACAGAAACCAGGGGAGCTTGGATAATTCGGGAGCCTGGACTGCGGCTAATTAAGAAGTCACATTCTCCATTCAGCCCCAGTTGCTTATCTACGTCTAAAGACTTGCCTGAGTAAACGGATAGATGGCCTGGGTTTTGCCGCACGAGCTCTAGCAAAATGGGAGCAACAATGAATTCCGAGCGGGCTTTTTCAGTGCCGGACTGGATGCCGACTCGCTGGGCCACAGATAAGGTATCGACCAGCCATGGACTTGGTGCAACTTCACCCACTTGCTTAAACAGATCCCCGCCGATCTGACGAAGTGAGAACTGTTCGATGACTTGTTCAAGTTTGAAATCGCTGTAGGCCATGGCTGAGGTTTAACCTAAACGGCGTTTGCGGTCCGTTGCTCCACGGTCTGGGTCAATGCCTCTCGCAGCGAGGCCACCGGCAGCTTGCGCAAGATCTCTGCCGCGAAGGCTTCGATCAGCAGGTGCTGGGCGCTGTCGCGGTCAATGCCCCGACTTTGCAGATAGAAGATTTGGTCATCTTCGAGCTGGCTGACCGTGGCCCCGTGGCTGCATTTGACATCGTCGGCGATGATTTCGAGCTGGGGCTTGGTGTCGATGCGGGCTTTGTTGGAGAGCAGCAGGTTGCGGTTGAGCTGGGCGGCGCTGGTTTGCTGAGCCGCCTTGGGTACGCCGACGCGACCGCTGAAGACGGAACGGCCTTTGTCCGTGCGATCGCCTTATACAACTGGTCACTCTGACAGTGGGGATGGTTGTACTGGATGTTGCTATGGGTATCCACCAACTGCTCGACCGGCCA
>JAAUQQ010000435.1 GCA_012032745.1 Synechococcales cyanobacterium RM1_1_8 | reverse complement strand
TTGCCCCTCATCCCCCTTCTCCCACAAGGGGAGAAGGGGAGCCGGAGCGGCAAATCTGGATTAAAGCCCCTCTCCCTTTCTGGGAGAGGGGTTGGGGTGAGGGCGGTTCGAGTTTTGTCAGTCTATCAGGGGGTTTGCCCTGAGCCCGTTCACTGCTCGTGACCCCACATACCAGGCCAAGGCTGTGATTCTCTGATTGATCCTCCTCGCTTTAAGATGCATGAACAACATTTCCGCATTTCACTCAAACCCTAGCGCCTGCTGGACTTCCTAGCCCAACTCTACAAGGGGCAATTAAGATAGAGGAGAAACCAACCCTTTCGCGACTCCCCATGCCCAAACTGCCGCCCTTCACTGCCAGTCGTCGCGGCTTTCTGCGGCGATCGCCCCTCTTCCTCGCGGCCCTCACCGCTGCCGCCTGCCGCCCTGGAGCCAGGGCCGAGCGTAGCGCTGGCTTGACTTCGACCCAGTCCGTCGCCAATACAACTGCCCCAGCGCCTGCCCCGACCGCCGCAGCCCTTCCCCTGACGCCAGCCTGTGGCGATGGGGGGCAGTTGCGATCGCCCAACCCACCACGCCCAGCCAAACCCCTGGCCCGTTCTACAGCCCCAATTCACCCCAGCGCCAGTCGCTGCTTGAGGCGGATACCCAGGGTACAAAGCTGGTGTTGACCGGGCGAGTGCTGACGCCGGGTTGTGGGCGATCGCCAATTGCCTCGTGGATTTCTGGCAGGCCGATGATGCAGGCAGCTACGACAACGAGGGCTTCCGCCTGCGGGGGCATCAGTTCACCGACGCCGAGGGACGCTACCGCCTCGAAACCGTGGTGCCGGGCATCTATCCCGGACGCACCCGCCACCTCCATGTGCGGGTGCAGCCCGCCAATGGTGCTGTGTTGACAACGCAACTTTATCTGCCGGGGGAATCTCTCAACGCCCGCGATTTTCTCTTTCAGCCGGAGCTGCTGATGGCGGTGGACAACACAGCGGCAGGTCCGCAGGCTCAGTTTGACTTTGTGGTGGAGGCCCCGGCGGAGACTCAAGCAAAGGAGCAGGCCAAAGACGAGTCCGCAGACATTTGGACGCAGTTGCAACAGCCACAGTCCGCCTACTTTATCCTGATGCGCCATGCCCTGGCCCCCGGCACGGGCGACCCGGCCAACTTCCGCCTGGGCGACTGCTCCACCCAGCGCAATCTTTCTGCTGAGGGGCGTGAGCAGGCGCGGCGCACGGGGGCGGCGTTTCGACAGCGGGGGGTGGCGGTGCAGCGGCTGCTGTCGAGCGAGTGGTGTCGCTGTGTGGAGACGGCGGAGCTGATGGCATTGGGAACGGTGGAGCCGTTTGCGCCGATTAATTCGTTTTTTCAAGATCGATCCACGGAAGCCAGCCAAACCGCAGCGGTGCGGCAGTTCATGCGGGAGAATGCAGCCCAGCCCGGCGTTACGGTGATGGTGACGCATTTTGTCAATATTGGGGCCTTGGCGGGGAGCGGGGTGGATTCGGGGGAGCTGGTGGTGATGCGGGTTGGGGAGGGAGAGCGATTGGGGGTGGTGGGGCGATCGCGCCCTTCTGAACCAATTCATTATGGTTCGCCCAGCCTACAGACTGCTCAAACATTCACGCAAGCGAGAATGGGTGCAAAGTCAATGGGTGCAGCTCGTCAGATGTTCTTTTTGCTCAGGGGAACTCCATTCGTAAAATTCCAACGACGCTTCAGAACAGATCGAACATCCATGACAGCGAGCCGGAGTCGTTACTTTGTGCAGACGCCCTTTGTGAACTAAATGGTTGATCATTCCCCGCAAGGCATTGGCATCAATACCAAATTTAACTTCCAATTGAGCCAGAGAAACCCGATGATGCTCAATCAAATAGTTTTGGAGTTCACTCAGAATCATGATTAGGCGACCAGAATGTCAAAGCTTTTAGCTGTTGGGTACAGCCCTTTTCCCTCAGAGAAAGCGGGGAAAAGGGCTCACTATTTCCTGTATTCGTTCGATGCGTTTATTGCGCTTTTAATGTGCTTTGTGTACCAACGCTTGTGGCTGCAGAGAGCGACCCGGCCGGACAGCCTTGAGACCTAAGACCGTCAATCCAAAGGCAAGGGCAACGGCCCCAACCCAGAAGAGAGATTGAACGGGATGCTGGGCAAAGGTACCGATCTGATTAGAACAAAGTGGCCGTTGCGTAGGCTAAACCCGTTGTCCAGCAGCCCACGAACATGGTCCAGCCCCAGTTTGTCTCGCGGTAGACCGCACCCATGGCGGCAGCACAGGGGAAATACAGCAACACAAAGAGCAGATAGGCAAAGGCCCCCACCTTGCCATCAAAGCGAGCCACCATCGCCCCAAATGTACCGACACCGACGGCTTGTTCCTCCGCCGCTGTTTCAATCTCGCTGACATCGCCCACGCTCAGGCCCAACGGATCGAGCAACACACTGGGGACTTCGGCCAGATTGGCGGGAATGGTTGCAAAGGCTTCGCCGATATTGCCCCAAAAGCTAAAGGTTTCTGTTTCTGGCGCCATGCCAGCGGCGATCGCGGCTTCGTCCCCCAAGGTTCCGTAAAGAGAATCTAGGGTGCCAACCACGGCCTCTTTGGCAAAGACGCCTGTAAAAATGCCCACGGTTGCAGGCCAATTGTCTTGACGAATGCCGAGGGGGGCAAAGGCCGGGGTGATGGTTTGACTGACATGGCTCAGCACTGAGTTGTCGCTATCTTCGTTGCCAAAGGAGCCATCAACCCCGATTGAACTGAGGAGGCTGAGTAGCATCACCATCAGGACAATCACCTTACCGGCTCGGAACATAAAGCTCTTCAACCGCTCCCAGGCCCGCAGAAAGACCCCTTTGACGGTGGGGAGATGATAGGGCGGCAGCTCCATAATGAAGTGCGAGGTCTGCCCCTTGAGAATCGTATTTTTGAGGATGAGTCCGGTGAAAATGGCCATGGCAATCCCGATGAGATAGAGACCAAAGACCACGTTCTGACCCGAGATTGGGAAAAACGCTGCCGCAAATAGCGCATAAACCGGCAAGCGCGCGCCGCAGGACATGAAGGGATTCATCATAATAGTCAGCAGGCGATCGCGCTTATTCTCAAGGGTGCGAGTCGCCATAATGGCGGGCACGTTACAGCCAAACCCAATTAGCATTGGCACTTTGAACTTTGGGCATAGCCGGTCACACGTCCCTGACTGCCGACCGCCAGATCGCGTAGACGGATTGTCGTTTTCATGGATTTTTCCTGAATAGTGGGCTTTTCCTGAATAGTGGGCTTTTCCTGAATAATGGGCTTTTCCTGGATCAATGAACGCCGCACGCAGATTTGCTCCGCCATGCCCAGTCCGAGCGCCAAGCGGCTGTTGGCAACGGCAATCATGAGGGAGCCTCTCGCACCCCGATGGATGACTTCAATTTCCGTACCGCGACCGACCCCCATACTGGTCAACCGCTCGAACAGACCTTCCCCCGCCGTGATACCCACAACCCAGACGCGATCGCCCGTCTGGGCCTCGGAGAGGCGGAAGGAAACTTTGCCGCTTGCGGCCTGCAAGCTGACCCCTGTCTCGCCGATCTTCGCGGTTGGGGAAGATGACGACAAGGGCGAGTCTCCCAAATAGGTGAACCCCTTGCCAGCCCTGTCGGTGGCGTCGCTGTCTCCGTTCATCATTCATGGCTTGAGCCTCCAAGACTTGAGTCCTGATTGAGAATTG
>JAAUQQ010000035.1 GCA_012032745.1 Synechococcales cyanobacterium RM1_1_8 | reverse complement strand
TCTGGGGGATCCAGGCTGGGGACATCAGCCTGGGGCGCGCCGTACCAGGGCAATGCCCCCGCCGGGGCCATCGTCACCCCCCGCCGCACGGCCTGAACGGGGTCTCTGTCCAAGGATTCAAACCTCCCCTCGCTCAACAGTGTCGCCAGGGCCAGCTTCATCTCATACTGGGCAAAGGCCATACCGATGCAGCGGCGGTTGCTGCCGCCGAAGGGCAGGTATTCAAAGGGCGAAAACTGCCGCTCCAGAAAGCGCTCCGGGCGAAACTGCTCCGCCTGGGGATAGAGGTCTTCGCGGCGGTGGGTGAGGTAGACGCTGGGCAGCAGCATCGCCCCCGGTTCAAAACGATAGCCCCCCAGCTCGATCGTCTGTTTTGGCATCCGCGCAAAGGTAAACAGCGTCACCGGAAAAATCCGCAGGGTCTCATCACAAACCGCACTGAGATAGGGCAGCTTCATGACCGCCTCCAGAGCAGCACCGCTCCCCTGCCAGCCCTTCAGCTCTGCTACAAGTTGCTCCCGCACCTCCGGCAAGCGATGGATCCAGTAGAGCGCCCAGGCGATCGCCGTCGCGGTCGTCTCATGGCCCGCAATCAGCAGCGTCATCAGTTCGTCCCGCAACTCCTGATCCGTCATCGGCTGACCGTCCTCATCCCGCGCTGCCATCATCATGCTCAGCACATCCTCACCGCCGCTGTCCTGGGCGCGACGCTCCTCGATTTCGCGATAGATCAGGTCATCAATGGCCCGCTGTTGGCGCAGGAACTTGCCCCAGGGACTCCAAGCTCCCAAGTCTTGCTGCAAGGGCTTGAGGAACACCACCAGCGATCGCCACACCGAGCTGGTCATGGAATCCACCATGCTGCCCAGGCGCTGCTCCATTTCCGTGAAGCGATCGCCCGCCTCTAGCCCAAACACCGTGCGCAAGATCACCTGCAAGGAAATCCGCTGGGTCATCTCCCGCGCAATGAAGGGCTGATCGATGGGAATGTCCTGGCAGACCTGCTGGGCGATCGCCTGGATCGCCTCGCCATAGGCCCTCATGCGATCGCCATGGAACGGGGGCATGAGTAAGCGTTTTTGGCGGGCATGGCGATCGCCATCGAGCACCAGCAGGGAATTTTGCCCCACCCAGGATTCTAAAAAGGCACGGTTGCCTTCACCACTGTCAAACTGCCTGGGATTGGCGGTGAAGAGTTCCTGGATCACCTTCGGGTCCGCAATCACCACGAGGGGCGGCGTCCCGGCAAATTTCAGAGTGAAGACATCGCCGTACTGCGCCCGCTGCTGGGCCAGGTAGGTCAAGGGGTTGAGCAATTGCTGGAAGGTCTGGACCAGCAGGGGCGAGCTAGGGCCGGGGGGCAGCTTGGCAATGGGGGTAGCGGCGGTGGTAGTCATGTTGGGGCGATCGCCCACCCTTGGCGGTGGCAGCGACAGTAGCAATGACTCTACTGTAGCGACTTTGTTGGGGCTGGATAGACTCCAATCATGGGCAGAATGGCTTTGGCTGGAGCCGATGGTGCCCATAGTCCGTATTTTTGTTTAAAGAGCGGGCACAGCCTAGCCTGTTAGGTATAGAGTCGCTGGCCTTGGCGAATTCTCAAACATCCTCTTAGACGGGTATATCTCATAGCGGATTGCAGAACTATAAGGTGCGTCCAGCATCCAGCGAAATACTTCCAGCCAACAGCGTTAGATCTGTTGGTAATACTCCATACCAATCAGATTCGTTCGCATCTTTCCCGATCGCATCCGCGTCCGCTCCACCAACATCCGCCGCGCCCGCCGCCCCCTCCGATCTCTCAAATCACAGCCTACTGCCAAGGCACCATCGACGTGCTAGGCAACGCATCTTCCCCCCAGAATCCTGTACAAGTTTTGCTGTGCAGAAACGCATCCTACGCGAATGTCGGAATATGCAATTCAAATCCAGACAATACCGCTTCGCCTTTCAAGGTTGTAGGTAATGCAACAATTTCTGTCTCTTGCCCCAACCGGTAAATCTCCACCGCCTGCCCCTGGGGATCGAACATCCAGCCCAGCCGCACACCGCTGTCCATGTACTCCTGCATCTTCTCTTGCAGCACCTTCAAACTGTCTGTCCGAGACCGTAGCTCAATGACAAAATCCGGCGCAATGGGCGGAAATTTGATCTGCTCCTCCTTCGTCAGCGCATTCCAGCGCGATCGCTCCACCCAGGCGGCATCGGGCGAGCGATTGGCTCCATTGGGCAATCGGAAAATCGTCGCAGAGCTGAAGACCTTACCCAGCTGAGTCTTACGGTTCCAAATATTCAGGTCAGTAATGAAATCCGCTTCCTGGGCACCACTCTCTCCGCCAACTGGAGACATAACAATCAAAACTCCTTCAGCCGAGCGCTCAACACGCAGATCGGGATTGGTCACGCAGAGCTGATAGAACTGCTCATCGCTGAGCTGCACCGCGTTGACATCAAGCATAAGCGGGAGGGTCGTCATGGGCCACTTCTACCAAGGCGATACTTCTATGATAGCGAAGCCCCCTGTGTCTCAAAAACACCGGGGGCCGGAAAACGCGAGTCAGCCAAATCTCGCAGCGGTCTAGACCGACTCCGCTGCGACTAGGTTTGCCGCCAAGCGCTTAAATGCCAGCCGCTCATTTTCGACATCCACAAAGATGGTGTCGCCAGGGCTGTATTCGCCCCGCAGAATGGACTTGGCGATGGTGGTCTCCAGCTCCCGCTGAATCGCCCGCTTCAGAGGCCGCGCCCCGTAAACCGGGTCAAAACCCACCTCGGCCAGGAAATCCAGGGCCACATCGCTCAACTTCAGCGCCAGCTTCTTGTCATCCAAACGCTGGGCCAGCCGCTTCACCTGAATCTTGACGATCTCCCGCAATTCTTCCCGCTTAAGGCCATGGAAAATAATCGTGTCGTCAATGCGATTCAAGAACTCGGGCCGGAAATGGCCGCGCATGGCCTCCATCACCCGGCTGCGCATTGCATCATATTGACCCTCGCCGGAGACATCCAAAATGAACTGGGAGCCGATGTTCGAGGTCATGATGATGATGCTGTTGGTGAAGTCCACGGTGTGGCCTTGGGCATCGGTGACGCGGCCATCGTCGAGGATTTGCAGCATGACGTTGAACACATCGGGATGGGCTTTCTCGATTTCATCGAACAGCACAACGCTATAGGGCCGACGGCGCAAGGCTTCGGTCAGTTGACCGCCCTCATCGTAGCCGACGTAGCCCGGCGGCGCGCCGATCAGGCGGGCGACGGAATGCTTTTCCATGTATTCGGACATGTCGATGCGCACCATGGACTCTTCGGTATCGAACATGAAGCTGGCCAGGGCCTTGGCCAGTTCGGTTTTGCCGACGCCCGTGGGGCCGAGGAAGATGAAGCTAGCGATGGGGCGGTTGGGGTCGGAGAGGCCCGCACGGGAGCGTTGGATTGCATCGGCAACTGAGGTGACGGCTTCATCTTGGCCGATGACGCGCTGGTGCAGTTCGCTTTCTAGGGCCAGCAGTTTCTCCATTTCTGAGGCCACCAGTTTGGTGACGGGAATGCCGGTCCATTTGGAGATGATTTCGGCAATGTCGGCCTCGGTTACCTCTTCGCGCAGCAGGGTGTTGCCGCTGGTTTGGGCACTGCTCAGTTTGGCTTCGGCAGCGAGGCGCTTCCCTTCTAGGATATTGAGCGTGCCGTATTTCAGCTCGGCAGCGCGGTTGAGATCATAGTTGCGCTCGGCCTGCTGGATCTCGATGTTGACGCGATCCCTTTCCTCTTTGATGCTCTGAAGCTCGTTGATGATGTCTTTTTCTGAGGCCCATTGGGCATTGAGGCCGCTTTGCTGCTCCTTGAGGTTAGCCATTTCCTTTTCGAGGCGCGCTAGGCGTTCAACGGAGATGGCATCGGTTTCTTTTTGCAACGACAGCCGCTCCATTTCGAGCTGGAGGATCTTGCGATCCACTTCATCTAGCTCCTCGGGCTTGGAGGTGATCTCCATTTTGAGGCGGGCGGCGGCTTCATCCATCAGGTCGATCGCCTTGTCGGGCAAAAAGCGATCGCTAATGTACCTGGTCGAAAGCGTTGCTGCCGCAACCAGCGCATTGTCGGAGATCTTGACGCCGTGGTGGACTTCGTAGCGATCGCGCAAGCCGCGCAAAATCGAGATTGTATCCTCCACAGTGGGCTGATCAATAAACACCTGCTGGAACCGCCGCTCCAGGGCCGCATCCTTTTCAATGTACTTGCGATACTCATCCAGGGTCGTCGCCCCAATGCAGCGCAGCTCCCCCCGCGCCAGCATCGGCTTGAGCAGGTTGCTGGCATCCATGGAACCCTGGCTGGCCCCGGCCCCGACGACGGTGTGGATCTCATCGATGAACAGAATGATCTTGCCTTCGGACTCGGTCACTTCCTTCAGCACGGCCTTGAGCCGTTCTTCAAATTCGCCCCGGAACTTGGCCCCGGCAATCAGGGCACCCATGTCCAGGGAGATCAGCGTGCGGTCCTTGAGGGATTGGGGCACATCGCCATTGATGATGCGCTGGGCTAGGCCTTCGGCGATCGCGTCTTGCCCACCCCCGGCTCCCCAATCAGCACCGGATTATTCTTGGTGCGGCGAGAGAGAATCTGAATCGTGCGGCGAATTTCATCGTCCCGCCCAATGACGGGGTCCAGCTTGCCCTGCTTGGCCCAGTCGGTTAGGTCACGGCCATACTTTTCGAGGGATTCGTACTTTACTTCCGGGTTTCGATCAGTCACTTTATGATTTCCACGAATTTGTTGAATCGTTTGCTTGAGCGTTGCTTCTGTCACATTGAAGGTCTTGAACAATTCTTTGCCAAAGCGCCCATCCTTCCCAAACGCCAGCAGCAGATGTTCAATGGAAATGTAGCTGTCGTCAAAGTCCTGGCGAGCTGTTTCAGCGTTGTCTAACAAGCTATTCAGGGAGCGGCCTAGATAGATCGAATCCCCGGCCCCCGACACCTGGGGCTGCTTTTTGAGGAATTGATCGGTGTAATTTTCTAGGCGCTTGAAGTCCAGCTCCAGCTTGGTCAAGATGCTGGTGGCCAGGTCGTTTTGTCCCAGCAGCGCCTTGAACAGGTGTTCGCTTTCCAGGTGTTGATGCTTTGCCTGCTGGGCAATGCTGGAGGAAGCCTGGATGGCTTCGAAGGCTTTTTCGGTAAATTTTTCAGGGTTGTTGGGCTGCATCGCATCAATCCACCAGAAACACTTGCCCCCATTGTAGGGAAGGAGTCCCTTGGAGCAGGATCGGTCTTCTCGCCTTCGCCATGACGGATTGGCGCTCGGGGGCTGGGATGCTGTGAACTGGATGTTGCGAACTAATGCGCGGATTTCCAGAGCGTCCCCCCCTTGGGTGACAATATTCACAGTTAAGATCTACGAAGATCAAAAATTAAGAAACCTCAATTGACGTGAAGGACGCTTAACCATGAGTGATGCCGCCCGCAAGAAGCAGATCATGGAGCATCTCAGTGCCAGCTCCAAGACCAAGCTCGAAATTCCCGCCGTGGCCCAGAATCCTGGATTCTTGCCGCCGAATCGCGCTGTTGCCGATGACAAGACCTACAGCCGCCGCATGGAGCATGTCGCCCGCAGCCTCGGCGCGTTCTACCAAAAGAGCGGCCCGACCAGCGCCCAGATCATCGCCCACCTCAACCTGACCTCGGGCCAGTAGGCCAGGCTGGCTACAGGTTTTGATGGGGAGTAGGGGGAGGCGATCGCCTCCCCCCTACTCATCCAGGCCGATCATATATTTGCGCCATTCGTCATTGTGGCCGCCGTTGAGGTGGCGCATCACTTCAAAATGCAGGCTACTGTAGGGTCGCCGGGGCGTGCTGCCCAGGGGCATGTCTGCTTCGCGGGGGGTGCGGTTGCCCTTTTTGACGTTGCAGCGCACGCAGGCGGTGGTCATGTTTTCCCAGGTTTCCTTGCCACCGCGCGATCGCGGAATCACATGGTCTAGGGTCAACCCCTCCCCGGTGTAGCCGCAATATTGGCAGGTGTGGTTGTCGCGGTGGAGTAAATTTCGCCGGGTGAGCGGGATTTCTGTGTAGGGAATTTGGATATAGCTACGCAGGCGAATCACGGAGGGCAGGGGAAACTCCGCGCGCAACATCTTGCCGTTGTGCTCGATCTGTTCCGCTTTTTCTTTGATTAGCAACACCACCGCTCGCTTCCAACTGGTGATGTTTAATGGCTCGTAGGATGCATTGAGAACCAACACTCGACTCATAGGTCGCTGAGGAGGAGAGTCCTGGGGCAGTAAGATCACGGGGCTTGTCGCATCGTAGCACAGCCTTTTTAAGAGCGCCCCGAAGTCATCTGCCTTCTATGCTTGGGACGGGTTTGGGTGGGCGACTGGGGCGAGTGACTGGGGCGCGTGACTTGAATTTGGGATGAAGCTTCCGGCTGGGATTGTTGGGGGCGGAACTGAGGATTACACTGAGCCGCAGCGCCCTGGCACTCCATGAGGAAGGGCCGAACAGGGGCGGGCTCAGCCAGCCGTGGGGCTTGTTCTATTGCAGGGAAAGCAGTAAATGCCTTTAAAAGCGTCGATTTCACCGGAGCTGCGGGACGTATCTGGGGATATATCTGGGATGGTTCAGATCGCCCCGGCAGTCTCCAGCCCCGCTGCACTGGAGCAGGCGCGGGCTTGGGTGGAGATCGATTTGGGGGCGATCGCCCACAACATCACCCAGCTCCGCCGCTTGCTCAAACCTGGCACGGCGCTGATGGCGGTGGTCAAGGCCGATGCCTATGGCCATGGAGCCGGGGCGGTGGCCCAGACGGCGCTGGGGGCGGGGGCGACCTGGCTGGGTGTGGCGACGGTGATGGAAGGGATCGAGCTGCGGCGAGCGGGCATCGCGGCTCCGATCTTGCTGCTGGGGGCGGTCCAGGCGGCGGCGGAGGTGGAAGCCCTGGTGCGCTGGGGGATTCAGCCCACGCTCAGCAGTCCGGCCCAGGTGCGGCAGGTGGCGGCGGTGCTGGGGAAGCTGGCGATCGCGGAACCCCTGCCGGTCCACCTCATCTTGGATACGGGCATGGCCCGGCTGGGCGTTGCCTGGCAGGAGGCCGCTGCCTTTGTGGCCCAAGTCGCTGCGATTCCGAGCCTGGCCATCGCCAGTGTCTACAGCCACCTGGCCACGGCGGACGATCCAGATCCGACGGTGATGCGGTTGCAGCAGCAAAACTATGATGCGGCGATCGCCCAGCTCCACCAGCAGGGCTTCCTGCCGCCCTGCCTGCACCTAGCCAACTCCGCCGCCACGCTGCTCCAGGATCCGAGCCTGCAATACGATATGGTCCGGGCCGGTTTGGCGGTCTACGGCCTCTATC
The DNA here is from genome assembly GCA_012032745.1 of Synechococcales cyanobacterium RM1_1_8. Lineage (GTDB taxonomy): Bacteria > Cyanobacteriota > Cyanobacteriia > PCC-9006 > JAAUQQ01 > JAAUQQ01. The sequence goes on along the minus strand of JAAUQQ010000035.1, from coordinate 13,155 downwards.
CAGCCCCCCACCTCCAGGCCCAGGCGGACCTGCGCCCAGCGCTCCAGGTGCGGGCGCGGGTGACCCAGGTGAAGCGGATTGCAGCCGGATCGGGGGTCAGCTATGGCCACCGCTTTATCGCCCCCCAAGACATGACCGTGGCTGTGGTGGGCATTGGCTATGCCGATGGGGTGCCGCGCAATCTATCCATGCGCCTGGAGGTGCTGTACCGGGGCCAGCGCCTCGCCCAGCTCGGCTCGATCACCATGGATCAGATCATGGTGGATGGATCCAACGTGCCCGGAATCGCGCCGGGTGATGTGGTGACGCTGCTGGGCGAATCCCAGGATCGGTCCGCCACCGCTCCAGTCTTGGCCCAAATTCGAGCCGAGGATTGGGCGGAGATGTTGGGGACAATCTCCTGGGAGGTGCTCTGTGGTTTCAGGCATCGGCTGCCTCGGGTGAATCTGAATCTGGAGGCTGAATCTGAAGGGTAAATCTGGAGGTTAAATGTTGGAGTGCTATCCATTGGATAAAGTCAGCTATTGCAGGCTCCAAGTTATTTGCTACAATATCGGGGCTCAAGGAGAGGTGGCTGAGCGGTTGAAAGCGGCTCCCTGCTAAGGAGTTATGGGGTGTAAACTTCATCGGGGGTTCGAATCCCCCCCTCTCCGTTGTTTGTTGATAGGCCCGTCTAGTCTGATCCCTAGCCGGGCCTAGCCTTTGAGGGCAGTTGCGAACCTGCAAGCCCGCGCTAGGATAACGAAGGAAAACCTTCTAGGAGTGAGCCCGCGATGTTTTTGGATGAGCTATCCCCCCTATTCAAGGACATGATGCAGAGCCCGATCGCCTTCATGGGCGGCCTGGCTTCGGGTCTGTTGCGCTTGAACCTTGACCAGGACCCTGTCAAGAGCTGGTTGGAAAAGCAGGGCGCAGCGGTGCCCAGCGCCTCGGATTCCGACCCCAACGACAAGAATGGCGGCGCTGGCCCGACTTCGATCTCGATCGATTGATTACCTCCGAATTGTTAGGTTTCACCCTCGATCTGGAGAAGATCGAGGGTTTTCGCACTGCGGGGTTTTAGACTTTTGGAATAAACTCTCTGCGCTAGGACAACGAGATGGGCTTTTCCGCAACAAAACCGCTGGGCGTGGCTGTGGTCGGCACTGGTTTTGGCCAAAAGGTCCATATTCCCGGCTTCAAGGAACACCCTAAAACCCAGGTGGTGGCGGTCTACCATCGCGAACTGGCCAAGGCCCAGGCGATCGCCAACGATCAAGCCATCCCCCATGCCTGCTGTCGCCTGGCCGATCTGCTGGCCCTGCCCGAAGTGGCCGCCGTCAGCCTGGCGACGCCGCCCTTTTTGCACTACCCCATGGCCCAGGATGTGCTCAAGGCCGGTAAGCATTTGCTGTTGGAAAAGCCAACCGCCCTCAATGCCGCCGAGGCCCAATCCCTGGTAGAGCTGGCGGCCCAGCGGGGCCTGGTGACGGCCCTGGATTTTGAATATCGCTTTGTGCCCGCCTGGCAGCACCTCCATGAGCTGTTGGTCAAGGGCTATGTGGGCAAGCCCTATTTGATCAAGATCGATTGGCTGATGGAGAGCCGGGCTGATAAGAACCGGCCCTGGAATTGGTATGCCCAAAAATCCCAGGGGGGCGGGGCCTTGGGGGCCTTGGGCTCCCACAGCTTCGACTATATCAACTGGCTGTTCGGGCCGGTGAAGCGGCTGTCGGCCAGCCTTTCGACCTCAATTTTGGAGCGCATGGATCCCCTGACGGGGCAGCTGCGTCCGGTGGATGCCGATGATACCTGTTTGATCAATCTGGAGCTGGCCAATGGGACGCCGGTGCAGGTGGCCCTGAGTTCGGTCAGCCGCAGCGGGCGGGGGCATTGGCTGGAGGTCTATGGCGATCGCGGCACCCTCGTCCTGGGCAGCGGCAACCAAAAGGACTATGTCCACGGCTTTCAACTGCGGGGCTCCCTGGGTGGGGCTCCCCTGGCGGCCATGCCGATTCCCAAGCATCTGGAATTTGAGCGCAGCTATATGGATGGACGCCTGGCTCCGTTTCTGCGCTTGGTGGACAATTGGGTGACGGGCATTGAGCTAGGTCGCTCCCTCAGCCCCAGCCTGGCGGAGGGCTTGGTCTCCCAGCGGCTGATGGATTTGACCCACCAGTCCCACGACAGCGGCCAATGGATAGATTTGTAGCATTGCTGAATTCAGAGATGAACCCCGTAGAGCCAACCCCATAGGGCCATCTGGAACGAATTGACCCCGGCAGACGACTAGAATGGGGTGAAATTTTCAGATTGCTCTTTTTGGGAAGACCCTATGCCCCTGCGCCTGTCGGTTTCTACCTGGCTAGTCCTGTCACTGCTGTCGCCCCTGGGTCCGGTGCGGCTGCTGGCCCAAGAGACCGCTCCGCCCGCAGCGGCTCCCGCCCAGCCCGCCAATTCACCGGCCAATTCACCGGCCAATTCACCGGCCAATTCACCGGCTAGGCCAGCCCCTAGCCCAGCCCCCAGGCCCGTTCCAGCCCAGGGCCAGCAGCCCCCAGAACCTGCTCAAAACCGCAGAAGCCCAGTATGCAAATGAGGAGTTCGAGGCGGCCTTGGCCACCCTAGAGACGCTGCTGGCCCGCCAGCAGAGCCAGCCCGCCGATCAGGCTGAAACCTATAATTTGATTGGCTTGGTGCAGGATCGGCGCGATCGCTTCCCCGAAGCCAGCACCGCCTACCAACAGGCCCTCAGCCTCTACCAAGCCCTGGGAGCCCAGGGCCAAACCGAGGTAGCCAAGCAGGGGGAAGCCAAGACCTTGAACAACCTGGGCACGCTCTACGCCGCCGAGGAACGGGTGCCCGAAGCCCTGGGTTTCTTAGAGCGGGCTTTGGGCCTGTTTCGCCAACTCAAGTCTCGGGAAAATGAAGCCATTACCCTGCGCAACCTGGGCAATCTCTATCTCCAATCCGATCGCTTCCCCGAAGCGGTCAAGGCCCTGGAAGATTCCCTGGCGATCGAAATTGAGCTGAAGCGCCCCAGTCCGATTGTGGCGATTTTGGATCGGCTGAGCAGCCTCTACGATGCGGTGGGAGCCCTGCCCAAGGCGATCGTTGCCACCGAGGAAGCGCTGAAAATCGTCGAGCCCACCACCGATGATCAAGCCAAGCTGCTGCTGCTGGATCGCCTGGCCAGCCTCTACGATGCCGCTGGCAGCCCCAGTCAGACCCTGGCGGCCTATGACAAAATGTTGGCACTGTTCCAACGCCTGGGCGATCCGATCCTGGCGGGGCGACTGCGCAATCGCCGGGCTGGGTTGTATGCGGAACTGGGACAAGCCGATAAGGCCCTGGCGGAATATCAAGCGGTGTTGGCGATCGCCCAATCCGGCGAGGATCCCCTCAGCCAAGCCCGCATCCTCACCAGCATTGGCGATCTCTACCGCCAGGGCCAGCAGTGGCAGTCCGCCGAGACCAGCTACCGCAGTGCCCTGGCCCTGGTGGACAGCCTCGATGCAAATGCCAAACCCATTGCCCAGGGGCGACTCTACAGCGCCCTGGCGGCGATCGCCCAGGACCAACGCCAGTGGGATCAAGCCCTGGGCCTGGCCCAGCAGGCACTGGCTGCCCAGCAAGCCACTCTGCCCGAGCCAGAACAGCAGGCCCAGCTCACCCTCGCCAAGGCCGTCAGCCTCAACCTGATCGGCGACATCTACGAAGCCCAGGGCAAGCCCAGCGAAGCCGCCCAGGCCTATCGCCAGTCCTTGGCTGACCTGGGCCAGCGCGGCAATCCCCTGCTCCAGGGGGCTAATCTCAGCGGCCTGGGCCGGGTGTTGATGCAACTCAATCAGCCCGCTGCGGCGGTGCCTCCCTTGGAGGATGCGGTGCGAATTTGGGAGGCCGTGGGCCTGGAGGCCGTGGAGGGGGGCGATCGCGATCTGGTCGAAGCTTCCTATCGCCTCCTGGTGGATGCCCAACTGGCCCAGGACAAGCCCGAAGCAGCGTTGGTGGTGGTGGAACAGCAGCGATCGCGCCTGCTGCGCACCTTCTTGGATCTGCGCCGCCCGGACCCCAACGAGGCCCCCACGCCGCCCCTCAGCCTGGCCCAGCTACAGCAGCAGGCCCGCCAGCAAGCGGCGACGCTGTTGGTCTATGACCTAGAACAGTCTGTGGCTCCGGCCCGTGACCCGCAAAACGGCCAGCAAACCGATCAGCGCACGGACAAGGCCCTGCGGATTTGGGCGATCGCCCCCACAGGCCAGGTGACGTTCCAGCGGGTGCCCCTGGACAGGCCCCTGGCGAACCTCGTGGCGAACCGGACGGAGGCTGGGCTCCAGGCCCTGGCGGCGCTGCTGATCGAGCCGATCCAGGCAGCCCTGCCAAAAGATGCCAATGCAACTATCATGGTGGTGCCCAGTCCGGAACTGCGGTCCGTGCCCTTTGCGGCTTTACCGATCTCTGGGCCGATCTCTGGGCCGATCTCTGGGCCGATCGCCGGGGACCAGGTTCTGCTAGATCGCTATGAACTGATCACCCTGCCTGCGGTCCAGGTGCTGGCGCGGCCCGAGGCGGTGCGGGCGGCGGGGGCGACGGTTCCGGCTCTGGTGGTGGGCGATCCGGCCCTGCCCCAGGGCCAGAGGCGGCCAGGGGTGGCGGCTGCCACCCAGGCGGTGGCGAAGCTGCTGGGGGTGGAGGCCTTGGTGGGGGCTGGGGCGAGTTTGGATGCGATCGCCCCCTGATTTCCAAAGCCCAGACCATCCACCTGGCCGTGCCCCAGCTCCGGGTGGCCAACAGCAACGAAGCCCTTGCCTTTGCCAGCACCAAAACCCTGGAAGGCATTACCCCCGCCGATATTTTGAGCCTCAAGCTCCAGGCGAATTTGGTTACCATTCAGGGCTTTGTGGCCCAGGTGGATCGCGGCGATCGCGACAGCTTTGCCCTGCCCCAGGCTTTTCTGGCGGCGGGCGTGCCGATGGTAATTGCTGCCACGGGGGATGGCGATGATCTGGCCGCCCAGAAGCTAATGGTGGAGCTATATCAGCGGCTCAAAGCGGACAAAGCGCTGAGCCCTGCCCAGGCCCTGCGCCAGGCCATGCTCCAGGTGCGCAAGCAACATCCTGAGGCGAAGGACTGGGCGGGATTTGCGGTGATGGGGCAATAGCCTACAGGCGAGAGGGCTGCACTGAGGGGCTTCCAGCCAAATCACCATGCCAACGCTGATTTTGGGCCATCGCTTCCAGGTTTAACCTGAGCTCAGGAGCTGATTCCAGACCGCGTTCATCGTTCGTCTTACTTAGCCCGCTGCCAGGTGCGAACCAGTTCCTGAAGCGCTTGCTCACCGGGGGCTGGCTGGGGATTGACAGGGGGCTGGGCCAGGGCTCCAGGAATATTTTCCTGCCAGGGGCTATTCGCAACTTGGGAAACATCGCTTTGGGCATCTATGGGACGGAAGCCATGTTGGATGAAGACCTCCTGTTGGTGAGGTTGGGTCAGGTAGCTGAGAAACTTGCTGGCGGCTTAGGTTTCGTTCTGCTCAGCTCCTCGGCTGACGATCGCCCCCGTGGCGACGGTCTCGATGGTGGGATTGAGATAATAAATCTGGTAAGACTCGCGCTGTCCTTGGGCGGACTGTTGCCAGCGATGGAGAGCAATGCTTTCGTAGACCATGGCGACATCGGCATCGTTGGGGCCTCGGGCGATGAATTCCTGGAGCAGGATGTCCGTGGAGCGCGGCGGCTGGTAGACCGCCACGTATTTTGTGCCGCCGGTTTGCCCCGCCTGTTCATTTGCTGCAATCACAGAGGACTCATAAACCGAGCCCATGGAAGCCCAGAAAGGGCCGTTCTCCACCATGGACTTGGCTAGGGAGCCGGTTGAAGTGCCGTAGCGCGTGATCTTGCTCTGGATATAGACCGAGCGCCAGGACAATGCCCATAGGCCCACTGGGACGAATTGAGGAGCAAGCAAAATGGGGAGAAGTCATAGGGACTGGGGTGAAACGGTGAACACCTATGGCCAAAGTACCCTGTCTGGGCCATGGGCAACCCAACAGATGGTGAGGATCAGGGCCATTTTTTGGGGGGGGAGCTTGCGTGGCGATGCGCATTTTCACCCCATGGGACATTCCTGGTCTCTGGCCATGCGACCTACCCAGTAGACCCACAAATCGATGGATTTGACAATCTTGCCTACAAGACTATAAATGGATATTTCGCAATTAGGGAATCTCAAACGAATAATCACGCCAATGCTGATTCAGAGGATGTTTGAGAATGGCTTTGGCTGTAGCCGATGGTGCCCATAGCCCGCAATTTTGATGAAAAACAGGCATAGTCCAGCCTGTTGGGTATGGAATCGCTGGTTTTGGCGAATTCTCAAACATCCTCTAAGTAACCTGGTCGCGACTGCCATTTGTGATTGGTTTGGGCCAGCGCTAGGAGCAGGAGGGCAGGGCGCTGGGATTTGGCTGTGAGGTTTGGCCGTGAGATTTGGCCGGGGAATTCACTGGGGTGGAGCCACGGCAGGGGCTGGACCGCCCAGGGCGATCGCCCTCGCTCACAAAATTACTCAAACTGTCCTGACCGGACTCCAAGCCCTTAGCATCAACATCAGTGGCCGATGTGTTTGTCGTATTTTTAACTTGAAATTATGTATTCCTGCTTGCGCTTTTCCTGGAATGCTGCTCGCCGGACTGGGGCGATCGCACCTGCCTCTGGCTCAGCGCCGCCCCCCAAGCCGTTGCCCAAACCGTTCCTGTCCCCAAGAACCTGGATCAGGCCGCCCTGGGCGATCGCCCTCAGCCCTCCCCAGCCTGGCAACTGCTGGGCTATCCCCTGGCCGAGCCCGGAGCCCCTCTGCTGTCCGCCTATGGCTGGCAGATGGATTCGACCTCACAAACAGCAGTCTTCCATGGCGGCGTCGATTTGGCGGCTGGGGTGGGGGATGCGGTGGTGGCGATCGGCGAGGGCACCGTTGCCTTTGCGGGCGAACAGCCCGACTACGGCCTGCTTGTGGTGGTCAACCATGCCCAGGGCTTGCAAACTCGCTATGCCCACCTGGGTGCGATCGCCGTCCAACCGGGCCAAGTGATTGGCAAAGGGGACCGTTTGGGCCAAGTGGGCCAGACCGGAACTCCCAGCTTGGCGCAACCCCACTTGCATTTTGAAGTGCGCCTCAATTCCCCCTTGGGCTGGATTGCCCAGGATCCCCAGGGCTATTTCTCTATGCCATCGCAGCTCCCCGTGGCCGATGGGAGCCCAGCGGCCCGCGCCCAACGGCTTGTGCCCTACTGAGGTCCAGGCCCGCAATTCCGGCACCCAATTCCGGCACCCAATTCCCAGGCCCTGTGCTAAGGTCTAGCTGCCTTTGATCCCCAGCCCTGCGGAACCCTCGCCCTCCATGCTTTTCGACAATCCTCAGCACCTGATCCAGCAAGCGGGCGAAACCGGGGCAACCCGCCTCGATCTCTCCAGCCTGGGGTTAACGGAATTGCCCCCTGGGGTGGATGAACTGACCCAGCTCGAAGCATTAGATTTGAGTGACAACAAGCTGTCCCAATTGCCCTCCAGCTTGGCTCGGCTGTCGCGGCTGAAGCGGCTCGATCTGATGTTGAATCGCTTTGAGGAGGTTCCGCCGGTGTTGTTTTGCTGCTCGGAATTGGAGGAGTTGTATTTGGGAGATAACAAGATTCAGCGGTTGCCGGGGGCGATCGCCACCTCCTCCAGCTCACCTGGCTCTCCGTCGGCTTTAACCAGCTCACCCACCTGCCCCAGGCCCTGGGCCAGCTCACCCAGCTCACCCATCTCAATCTCAACTGCAACCGACTCACCGGCCTGCCCGATGCGGTGGCAGGCTTGACCCAGCTCCAAACCCTGGCCCTCAGCCGCAATCGCTTGGTGGCGGTGCCGTCGGCCATGACCTGCCTGGGCCAGCTCTCCCGCCTGGATCTGAGCTGCAACCAAATTGAATCCCTGCCCTCCAGCTTTGCCCAACTCCAGCAGTTGGTTTGGCTGGACCTGAGCAGCAACCGTTTGGAGACCCTGCCGGGGGCGATCGCCCAGCTCACCCGCCTCTGTGAACTCTACATTTCCGATAACCGCATGACCGGCCTGCCCGCCGTGCTGCGCCAGCTCAAGCGTCTCGTGATGTTAAACGTTGCTGACAATCCCCTGGCCATCCCCACGGAGATTTTGGAAAAAATCTACGAACCCTCGACCATTCTCAGCCATGGGGCCTGGATGGGTTAAGGCCAGCCCAGGGAATTCTCGGCTCAGCTAACTCCCAGGATTGGCCATGGGGATGGACTGCCAAGACTGACGACGGAGGAAGATTGACTGGGGAGATTGACTGTAAAATTTACTGCTTTCAATTTTCAAGTTTTCTAACATTACGGAACAAAGGCGGTCAGACTAGAAAGGGATGAAACCTGAAAACCCGCTCGGTTCACTGCTGTTCTGCTGGGATGAACCGCACAGACGCAAGAGACGTATCTTTCATCCGCTTCGCCCTGCCCTCAATCTGCATTGCTTCGCCCTGCTCTAAGAGAAATTTCTATGGCCTTTTTCCGTTCTAGCGGCGTGCTGCTGCACCCGACCAGCTTTCCCAGTCCCTTTGGCATTGGCGATCTTGGCAGCGAAGCCTATCAATTTGTCGATTTTCTGGCCACCAGTCGCCAGTCCCTCTGGCAGATCTTGCCCCTGGGAACCCCAGGCCATGGCAATTCTCCCTACCTGGCCTATTCCGCCATGGCAGGCAATCCATTGCTGATCAGCCCCTTGCAGCTCAAAAACTTTGGCTTGCTCAGCGACGCCGACCTGGCGAAGGTGCCTGAGTTTCCCGTAGATTCCGTCGATTTTGCGGCGGTTGAAGCTTTCAAGCAGCCGCTGTTGGAAAAAGCCTTCGCCCAGTTCCAAGCCTCCGGTGCAGATCAGCAGCCTGGGTTCACTGAGTTCTGCAAGGCCCAGGCCCACTGGCTAGATGACTATGCCCTGTTTATGGCGCTAAAAGCAGAGCAAGGCGGACAGCCCTGGACAGAATGGGAGGAGCCGCTGCGATCGCGCCAACCCGCCGCCCTCGCCCAGGCCAAGGCGCGCTTGGAACGGGCGATCGCCTACCAGCAATTCCTCCAATACGAATTCTTCCGCCAATGGGAAATGCTCAAGCAATATGCCAATGAGCGCGGCATTCAGATCATTGGCGACATCCCCATCTACGTCGCCCACGACAGCGCCGATGTCTGGTCCAACCCCAAAAACTTCTGCCTCAACCCCCAAACCGGCCAACCCTCCCTGATGGCGGGCGTCCCCCCCGACTACTTCAGCGCCACCGGCCAGCTCTGGGGCAACCCCGTCTATGCCTGGGATCAGCTCGAACAGACCCAGTTCCATTGGTGGATCCGCCGCTTTGAAGTCTTGCTCCAGCTCGTGGATATTGTCCGCATCGATCACTTCCGGGGCCTCCAGGCCTACTGGGCCGTGCCCGAAGGGGAAGACACCGCCATCAACGGCACCTGGATCGAGGCCCCCGGCGCAGCGCTCTTCGAAGCGGTTAAAGCACAGCTCGGCCAACTGCCGATCATCGCCGAAGACCTGGGCACGATCACCCCGGAAGTCAATGCCCTGCGGGAGCAATTCGACTTCCCCGGCATGAAGATCCTGCAATTTGCCTTCGATTCCGGCTCTGAAAACCCCTACCTGCCCTTTAACTATGAAGGCCGCAACTGGGTGGTCTACAGCGGCACCCACGACAACGACACCACCGTCGGCTGGTTTGCGGCCCGCGATGGCGGAGCCCAAGCCCATGTGGCCACCTACCTCGGCCAGGTCAGTGACGATGGCATCCACTGGGATCTGATCCGCCTCGCATCCAGCAGCGTCGCCAACCAGGCAATCTTTCCGCTCCAAGACCTGCTGGGCCTGGGCAGCGATGCCCGCATGAATATCCCTGGTCTGGCCGAAAATAACTGGGGCTGGCGCTATCGCCACGACTCCCTGGATGCTTCCGTCAGCGATCATTTGCGCCAGGTGACGGAATACTATGGTCGCGATCGCTAGGGCAGACCACACCATTCCGGAACTGGCCACCCGCCAAATCAAGCCATGCTAGACAAAACCCCGGCCCCGAAGTGATTTCGGGGCCGGGGCGATGATCCCCAGGGGCTCACTAGATCAAGGCCCGATTATGGGACGACGGCCAGGGCTTGGAGTTCGCTGGTGCTGCTGGTGCTATCCGCAGTGGAGGCCGTCGGGCCATAGGTGATCTCCTCAACCGCGCCGGGAATGCCCATGGGCTTGGCGGGCTGGTCATTGAGCTTGACCGTGACAGCGCCTGCATTGCCCGCTCTCACCACCACCGATTTGTCCGCTTCCCATTCCCGCTCATCTCCCTGGGACAGGACTCCCTCATAGATCTGTTTGTCATCGACGACCACCCGCAGCCAAGACTGGGAGGTGAGGGTGAGCTTGACCTGGACAGGCTTGCTGGGCTTCGGCTTGGCCGGGGTGTTGGCCTGGGCCAGGCGAGAGGAGAGCCGGGAAATCGCATCGGCGGAGGTGCCCTGCACGGGCAGGGTGCCTGCAATAGGAAAGGCTTGGCCTACGGGGCCGCCACCATCCGAAGGAGAATTGGAGAGGGCTCGGTCTACGGACTTGGCCAGGATCTCTGCCTGCTGGGTCCGAGTCGGGGCCGAAGCCTGGGTCATGGAGCGCGTCAGCATCCAGGAGAGGCTGTGGACCGATGTGGCAATGATCAGCAGATAGGCGGCGTAGAGGTGAATGGGGCGTAGCTGGGCGGAAGGAAAGTAATGACGCCAGAGGGGAAGTTTGCTTTGATCGGGCTTTCCCAGGGGAAAGGCTTCCGTCACCTGGTCGGCATCGAGGCCGAGGGCCTGGGCAAAGCGACGGATAAAGCCTTGAATGTATACGGGCTCGGGCAGTTGGTCGATCGCCCCTGTTTCGATCGCCCTGAGCAGGGATTCGCGCATGTGGGTGCGGGCCGCCGCATCGGCCAAGCTGATGCCCTGGGCTTGGCGGCATTGGCACAGATAAGCGCCAATTTCCTTGAGCTGCTGTTTTTGCACCTCGCTCAAGCTGAGAGAATTCGTTGCCCTCTGGTTTTCCATCTCAATTCTCGGCTTTTCAATTCTCGGCTTTTCGATTCTGGACTTTTCGATTCTGGACTCTTCAAGGCTCGGCGCTTCCCCAACACCCATGGGCGAGCCGATCGAAATTGTCTGGGTCACCAACTCCATAAAACTTATCATCATTTCAATGGCATTACGGAGTGGACAAAGATGTTTTGCTAGATCAGAGTGGGGATTTTACGTAATTACACTTAAAATTCATCCTGGCTTGGTCTTTTTGCTCCATTGGGGAGGCGTTGGCTGGAGCTGCCTGCTTTCTTCGCCGGAAAGCTCCCGATAGTCGCCCAGGGCCAGGGGGCCGAGGGCGATGGGACCGATCGCAAGACGGTGCAGTTTTTTGACAGGATGGCCCAACTGCTCCGCAATGCGGCGAATCTGGCGGTTGCGGCCTTCGCGTAGCACGATGCGCAGGCAGGTGCTGTGGGGGGATTGGTGGAGCCGCTGAACCTGGGCGGGTAGGGTGGGGCGATCGCGACCCAAGCTGCCCTTGGCCCCTTCCAGCAGCATCCCCCGACGCCATTGGGCCAGGCTATGTTCCGTCGGATGGCCCTCGACAGTCACTTCATATACCTTTTCGACTTCATGGCGTGGATGGGTCATGTGATAGGTCAAGGCACCATCGTTGGTGAGTAGTAAAGCGCCAGTGGAATAGGTATCCAAGCGTCCAACGGGATGGATTCCTTGCCGTTGACGCCACTGGGGGGGCAAGAGCGACAGCACCGTGGGGCGACCTTCGGGGTCATGGCAGGTGGACACCACGCCACGGGGCTTGTTGAGCAGCAGGTAGATTGGCGAGGGCTTCTGCGCTGGACTGACGAGCTGTCCATCCACGCTGATCTGATCCCGTTGGGGATCGGCCTGTTGGCCCAGGGTTGCGAGGGTGCCGTTGAGTTGAACACGCCCCTCCAAGATCAGCGTTTCTGCCTTGCGGCGGGAAGCAACGCCCCACTGGGACAGAATTTTTTGGAGGCGCTCGGCCATGGCATGGAAGATCTTGGGAAAAACCTAGAAGATGGATGTATCTACCACCAATGCTGATCCATCCTAGCCTGATTGGACGGCTGCCCCAGCACTGACCTGGAAAACTGGTTCTGCCCAGGGCCTCGGCAGTTGCGGCTGGCTGGCGGCGAAATGCCTGACCTGACTGGATGATAACCAAAGGTGAAATATTGCTTTGTATCCTGACTTACTGAGCATTTCACTGGTCGAGGGGTAAGACCCTGGAAGGTACCACCCCCTAGGGGTTTGGGGCTATTCCTCCCGTTGGACTAGGCCGCAGAAACGAGCCTGGTGGGAAAAAGAAGCTCCAGCCAGGGAGACGGTTGGCTTTCATAACCTAGCCTGGGGGGTCTAGCGCATCAAGCTGGTGGGAGCACCGAGTCACTGGGGGGGAGGGCAACCGTGGGAGCGATCGCCCCTTCCAATGTTGGGCCAACCCCCGCCATCAGCCCCGCCGGTGCGCCAAACTGCCGCCGATCTGGCGCAAACCCCCTAGCCCAAAGCCCTAGCCCAAAGCCCTAGCCCAGAACCTTAGGCTGGGCCCTAGGGACTTTGACCTGCATCCAAGCCCCCCAAGTCTCCGGGTGATTTTGGGCGCTGACCGTTCCCCCATGGGCGACCACGATCTGTCGCACGATCGCCAATCCCAGTCCGCAGCTTCGGGTTGCCCTGGGGGCTGCCGAGGAGTCGGGACTGTTCTGCCATTTGGAAGCGTTGCGCTGTTCAAGGCCTGGGGCGCTGGGGTTGGGCGGGCGGGCTCGGGCGGGATCGGCTCGATCCGCTGGGGCGGCCTGCGCGACTTCGGCAACATCATCCGCCTCAAGGTCGTGACGATGGAAGCCAGCCCGCGCGTGCTGGAACTGGACCGGCGATAATCTGCACAAGGTCAGCCACGCCTACGGCACCAATGGCGTGATCACCGAGGTCGAGATGCCGCTGGGGCCTGCTTACACCTGGGTCGACATGATCTTCGGCTTCGATGATTTCCGCACCGCCACCGCCTTCGCCGAGGCGCTCGGCCAGCAGGACGGCATCGC
>JAAUQQ010000434.1 GCA_012032745.1 Synechococcales cyanobacterium RM1_1_8 | reverse complement strand
GGGCTTCTATCTCGGCTTCGCTAAATTCAATTTTCAACATGGCTGATATGTTGAGATGTCTAGGCCCTTAATCTATACCGCATCTCAAAGACTTTTCAAGGTCCAGTCAGGAAGCGACCGGAGTATAACCAAGTCCCTCGCCCTGGACTAATGCCAGGTTTCGAGCCCCACCAGCCAGCGGTTGAGCAAGGCAGAAAGCTGCGATCGCCGCGCTTCAAAGGTCGCTGCAATCCAAATCAACAGCAGCCCCAACACAATGCCGATCGCCCATAAAAACAGCGAATCAGTTTGGATATATTGCCAGACCTGGAGCAGCACCCGCAGGACAAAGGCGATCGTACCCACATACAAAAAGGCCCGCACCCGCAGGGCCAGCCCCGCCAGCACAAAGCCTAAACTGAGGGCGATCGCCACCAATCCCGTGCCAAACCCGCCCAGGGCACCCAGCCCCACCTCTGCCTGGTACAGCGCCGTGAAACAGGCGATCGCCGTGCCCAAGCAGCGCAGCCAGTGGCGCAGATCCCGCTGGGTTTTCAGCGCTGGATCGAGCTGGGCCAGGTAGAGCAGATTGGCGCTGAACAACAGGCCGAACCAGAGCGGCTCGGTCAATTGTTGCATTACCATCAGCTTGAGTATGGCCCAGTCCAGCAGCCCCAGGCTGAGGTAGCTGAGGCGGATGCTGCACCGCCGCTGGGCCAGCCCCCCGTAGAAACTGGCAACTAGCAACAGTCCCTGGAGCGGAATGGTCCAGCCCGTCAGCAAGGTCGCAACCCCAGGCAGCAACGCCGCCCAGCGTTGACCCGCCCGGCGGGACCAGCCCAGGCGCTCCCAGGGAATCACCTCCAGGGCCATGGCAATGGGACAGGCCACCACCGCCGCCCAGGCCAAAAACGTCGGCCAATAGAACAGGCGATGGATGGCATAGCCCAGGGCCGAGAGTAGCTGCACCAGGGCGGCATCGAGCCAGAGGGAGGCGGGGGCCTGTCGGGCTGCCACCAGGGCATAGAGCCCGGCGATCGCCATCAGTCCCATCCACAACAATCCACCCTGGTCACTCAGGGACATCAGTAACGCCGTGAAGCCAATAAAGCTGGCCAAGCCCCAGTGACCCGCTGCAAACTGCCGCAGTCCCGTGGCATCCAAGCGCAGCGCCCGATGCAGCAGGGGCAACAGCAGGCGCAAGGCCCAGGCCAGACCAATGCTGAGCAGACCGATCAGCACCAGGCCATCTCCGGCATCGCCGCCGGAAGCCTGGGAGAGTTGATAGAGCAACAGCTCGAAGCAGCCGATGGAGGCGGTGCCGAGACCGAGGTAGCCCAGGATATTGAAGGGGCGATGGCGACGGCTGACGCCGAGGAGGATGAAGGCGGACAGGAGGGTGACGAGGCCGCTGTAGGGACCAAAACTGAGATGGCCGAAGACTAAGCTGATGCCAACGTAACCCAGGGGAAGTAGATGACAGCTTTGCTCCAGGGGCCTTGAAATCGTGCGAGCAAAGCGATTTTGTTTAGGCTGAGGTGCATTTGCCTTCGCCGTAGAGATCTCTCGTGTTGAAGGGCTCGGAGCGATGGGCGTTTGCCAGGACAGCCAGAGCTCTCCGGCCAACAGCGCTAGCCAGCCCAGCGCCAGGAAGGCAAAGGCTGATTGAATTGGGCTCGCATTAACTCGATCTAACAGCCCGCCCAGGGCAATGCCCATAAACAATCCCAGTCCTAAAGCCGCGCCGTTGCTGCGGATGCGCCAGAGGCTGAACATCAGCGCCAGGCTTGGCAGGAGCGCTGTAAGCATCGTCGTTTCAGCCAGCGTGACATCGGTAATCCCGCTGCGGTAGCTCGGATGAGCAAACAGACCGCTCAGCGTCAGGGCCAAGGGAATCGCTAGGACGATCGCCCATCCATTGGCAGCCTTGCCGTAATCCTGGGCAAGCTTTCGCTGCTGGGGCCTTAGCCAGCCCCACAGCAGCCAGAGCAATGCCGTCTGCGCCCCCCAAAGGACCAGCCAAGCCTGGAGTCCGATACTCCGATCTAAGTTAACTTTCCACAGCTCCTGGGCCAGGTCCAGGGTGAACATGGTGCCCCAGCCGGTGCGATCGCCACCACCCACAATCGCTGCCAACGCTGGCTATGCATTCCGCTTAGCAACGTGGCTAGGCCAAACCCAGCCAGGCGAGTCCCCGCTTCCAGCCAGCCGAAGGGCTGAACCAGGGCCAGGGCCATCAGGCTAAACAGTCGGGCCGTCTTGGGATAGAGACAGCGGGGATGTTCCGCCAGGGCCACCAGGGCGATCGGCACCAGCCACCAGAGCAGATATGCCTGGGGAAAGGGTTCGCGATTGAAGGCAACGACAATGCGATCGAGATAGCCCAGGCCGTAGCCCAGACCGGCCAGCAGCAGGCCCGCAACCCAAGCGCTGCGTCGCCAGGGGCGCGAGGCGGGGGCGATGCTGAGTGCCCATTCCAGCAAAACACAGCAGAGCGAGAGCAGGCTCCAGCCCAGTAGCGAAAGGTTGGGCGCAATCACCGTGGCCCAGCTAAAGACCGCCCCGAGGCTGAGGAGTTGCAGCAGGGCCAGCCAACCACTGCCCACCTGGGCGCGCTGGCGATCCTGGTCGGTTGGCTGCGGGAGCTGGGTTTCCCCGGCGATCGCAGCCGGTATTACAGCCGATGTCGCCACAGCCACAATCACAGCGGCCAGCGTCACCGCAGAAAACGTCAGATTGAGCGCCCGCAGCAGCGGATTGGCAAGGCTAAACAGGCTCAGGCCCAACCCCAGGGCCGTACTCAAGAAATTCGCCTGGCGGGCCAGGGCGGACTGATTGCGCCGTCGGTAGCGATCGCCCAGTCCCACAAACAACAGCACATAGGGGAACACCGTCACCCCCGCCAGGGCAAAGGGCAGGCCCGAACCTCCCGCGATCGCCCCCACCCGCAGCAACAATTCCTCCCGCAGCGCCCCAGGCACAACCAAACGGGTCAGCCACAGACCCTGGAGGCCGACTAAAAACAAGCCCGTCAGGTCAAACGGTCGGGCAAAGCGGCGGAGGCGATCGCCCAACAGCCCTAGCGCCAAAAGGCTCACCCCCAAGGCTTGGAGCGGAGGCCGATCTGACCCCGCCGAAAGCGGCATCAACGACGCCGCCCAGCCCAACCCCATCAGGCTGCTGCCCACCCAGGTCCAAGGCGTCATTCGAGCAGCCTGGGCCTGGAACCGCTCCCGCCAGAGCAGCACCGCCCCACAGAGCCCCAGGGCCAAGCCCAATTGGCTGAGGCCCACCCCCGCCGTCAGCAGCGCCCGCCCCACCAGCAGCAATGCCACCGATCAGCAGCGGCAATTCTAAGGACTGGGCGGCGTTCCCGCTGACGCGATCACTGGTGCTATCGCTGGTGCTTGGGGTAGAAGCATCTGGGGAGACTTGGGGCACAGGCGATCGCTCCTCCGGGGCATAGACCGTCCGCAGGGCCGTGCCCACCATGCCCAGATAGCTGGCCAACAGCGGCATCACCGACCAAGCCCAGCCCCAATGCAGGAAATTCAGCGCCAGGGCATTGACCACAATCCATTCGGGGTGACGACTGGAGCCCAGCAGCGGCCGCAAGGTTCGCCAGTAGACCCGGTGAGGGCGATCGCCGCCCCCAGCCCATCAGCCAGCCCACGCATCCCCCCCGCAACCGCCAGAGCCAAAGCCATCCATGGCCCAAAACTTAATTGGCACCAACAGCAGCGTCACCC
>JAAUQQ010000433.1 GCA_012032745.1 Synechococcales cyanobacterium RM1_1_8 | reverse complement strand
CGTAGATCTCGGTTTTGGCTCCATGCTCCGAGACATTGAGGCCGATGTCTTCTTCTTCGAGGGAAACCCGCAGGGGGGAGATGCGGTTGAGGATGCTGAGGATCAGATAGCTGACCCCAAAGGCCCAAACGAAGGCCACCAGGACACCCAAAAGTTGTATACCCAATTGATGGTAGCGGGAGAGGCCCTTGCCCAGCAGGTCCAGATCGCCCAGCAGGGCCACGGAGAGGGTACCCCAAACGCCGCCGAAGCCGTGGATGGCGATCGCATCCACCCCATCATCAATTTTCCAGCGATTCAGCCAATAGGTCGCCAGCAGCATCACCGCCCCGCCGATCGCCCCCACCAGGGCAGCTCGGGGCGTGGACATGACATTGCACCCCGCTGTGATCGAGACCAGACCGGCCAGGGAGCCATTGATCATCGTCTCGACGCGGGGAACTTTGTTGTAGTACCACCCCAGGGCAGCTGCCGAGAGCAACCCCGTCGCCCCTGCCAATATCGTCTGGACGATGATGCGGGGAATTTGGGCATCAAAGGCCAGGGTGCTGCCGCCGTTAAAGCCCATCCAGCCCAGCCAAAGCAACATACAGCCCAGCACCGACAGGGGCAGATCCGAGCCAGAGATTTCCCTGGTTCTGCCATCGGCATCATAGCGGCCTGTGCGTGGCCCCAGTACCAGCAGTGCTGCCAGCGCCACCCAGCCCCCGATGCTATGAACTACCGTCGAGCCCGCGAAATCTGCAAAGCCGAGGTTTTCAAGCCAGCCGCCAGGCCCGCCATGTTCAATGGCATTCCAGGCCCAATGGCCAAAAACTGGGTAGATCAAGCCCGAAATCAACAGGCAGATCCAGAGATACATGTTGTAGCGCATGCGCTCGGACACAGCCCCGGAGACAATCGTCGTGGCCGTGCCGCAGAACATTGCCTGGAACAAGAAGAAGGCTGCCAGCCGCGAGGAATCGGCCAGCTCCGGGAAAAACATGGAGCTGCCTAACCAGCCTGCCCGGCTTGCGCCAAACATGACCGCAAAGCCAAAAAACCAAAAGACCACGATAGAAATCGCAAAATCCGTGAGGTTTTTGATCGCAACATTAATACTGTTTTTCGAGCGAGTTAGGCCCGATTCTAAACACATGAAGCCGGGCTGCATCAGGAACACAAGTCCTGCACAGCCGACGAGCCAAGCCACATCTAGCTCCAATTGCACTGCTCCTATAGATCCCCCTAAGTTTGATTCTCTAGGCCAGCGAATCCTACGCATTTAGAATTCTCTAGCCTGACCCAAGGGCATTGCCCCTGAGGGGAGATAGCCCTCGTAATCAGTTTTTAACCCACTTATCTTAGTCGATCTCTATCACTGCGAAACTTAATTCCCGCTTGGGCGATGGCTGAATCCTAGGGGGTTAAGCTCAATCTGAGGTTGTGGCAGCGGGATGGAAGTAGGCGTAGATCTGCTCGGCTCGTTTCTGGCCAATGCCCGGCACTTCGACCAATTGCTCCACGGTGGCAATGCGGATGAATTCGACGGAACGGAAGTGGTTGAGCAATTCTTTTTGGCGCTGGTGGCCCAGGCCGGGGATGTCATCGAGGCGCGATCGCACCTGTCGTTCGCTACGCTGTTGGCGATGGAAACTGACCGCAAATCGATGGGCTTCATCCCGCAGTCGCCGCAGCAAATGCACACCGGGCTGATCCTTATCTGTAGGCAAAGATACTTTTTCGCCGGGCAGAAAGACTTCCTCCTCCCGTTTGGCCAGGCTGCAAATTTGCAAATCCTCCAGCAAATTCAGCTCCTGCAACACCTCCACCACCGCCGAGAGCTGGCCCTTGCCGCCATCGATCATCACCAGATCCGGCCAATCGGCCAGGTCGCCGGGGCTGAGCATACTCGAAGCCCGGCTTTCACTGGTCTTGAGCAGCGCCCCCGCCGCCTTGGCATCGGCATGGCGGCGGAAGCGGCGGCGGATCACCTCCTGCAGGCTGGCGAAGTCATCGGAATGGCCGACTTTAATATCGGGATTGCGGATTTTGTAGCGGCGGTAATGTTGCTTGGCGGGCATCCCATCAATGAACACCACCTGGCTGGCCACGGCATTGGAGCCCTGGATGTGGGAGATATCGTAGCCTTCGATGCGGCGGGGTTGCTCCGGCAAGTCCAGGATCTTGGCCAGGTCATCCACGGCCTGGATATTGCGGGCCGAAGCCTGCTGCACCCGCGCCAGCTCGAACTCGGCGTTGCGCTCGACCATTTCCACCAATCCGGCCTTGACCTGGCGCTGGGGCTGGGAAATCGTCACCTTGCGCTTGCGCCGCTCCCGCAGGCTGGCCTCCAGCAGTTCGGTTTCCGGTAGCTCGTGCTGCACCAGGATCTCAGCGGGAATTTCCACGGGATCCACATGGGAATAATGCTCCTCCAACACCCGCTGCAAAATTGCCCCCGGCGAATTGGATTGGGCATCGGCAATGAAGCCGAGGCGACCCACCAGGCGACCGGCCCGCACCTGGAAGAGCTGGATGCAGGCATGTTCCTCGTCTGCGGCCAGGGCGATCGCATCCCGCGACACCGAGCCATCCGCCAGCGCCACCTTTTGATCCGCCCCCAGTTTGTCCAGGCCCTTGATGCGATCGCGCAACTCCGCTGCCTGTTCAAAATTTTCCCGCTCCGCTGCCTTGGTCATCTGTTGGGTCAGCACCTCCACCAGCTCCCCCGTGCGTCCCTGGAAGATCATCGCCACTTTTTTGACCGTTTTGTGATACTCCTCGGGGGTGATCAGTGCCTGGCAGACACCGGGACAGCGGCCCATGTCGTAGTTGAGGCAGGGGCGATCTTTGTGGACGGGCTTACGCTTTTGCCGCAGGGGAAACAGCCGCTGGACCAGGAACAGGGTGCTGCGCAGCAGGCCGGTGTCCACGTAGGGGCCGTAGTAGCGATCGCGGGCATCGCCGCTCTTGCGCCGCTTGCGAGTAATAAAAATGCGGGGGTAGTCCTCGGACCAAGTAATACAGAGATAGGGGTATTTTTTATCGTCCTTGAGCAGGGTGTTGTAGGGGGGCTGGTGGCGTTTGATCAGGCTGGCTTCCAGGGCCAGGGATTCGGATTCGGTGTCGGTGACGATGAATTCGATTTCGTAGACCAGGCGCACCATCATCTCAATTTTGGGGGCGAGCTGGCGGCCTTCGCGGAAGTAGGAGCGAACGCGGGAGCGAAGTTTTTTGGATTTGCCGATGTAGAGGATGTTGTCGTCGCGATCGCGCATGAAGTAGCAGCCCGGCTCGGGCGGGATTTCCTTGAGGCGCGCTTCGAGGGCTTCGGGGCGTTTGAGCAGGGGCGGGCGATCGTCGCTGGGGCGATCGGGACTGGCCGGAACCTGCGGGTGAAGCTGGCTCTCGGTTGGGGGAGCAGCGGGAGAGGCGGTGGTAGAGGTGGGGGCGACTTCGGCGGGGCTCACGGGCGGCAGGGGCTCAAACGAGAGGCGGGCTAGCTTCCATCATAGAGAATCGGGATTGGATTAGGCCAAACCGATGTGAACCCCCACCCCGGAGACTGGCGTTGAGCGCAGCAAAACTCAGCCGTTTGGAAGCGCAACAGAAGCAGCAGTTTGACCGCGAAAAGGGCTACATTGAAGTGATTGCATCAGCTATTGCGTAGGCCCACCTGACCATTGAGATGCCAACGATTGCGCATCCCAGTCCACCCCTACCAAGATCCGTCGCAGTGCTCCGCCCATAGCCGAAGGCTTAGGGGTGGTGAAGT
>JAAUQQ010000432.1 GCA_012032745.1 Synechococcales cyanobacterium RM1_1_8 | reverse complement strand
CCCCCCTGGCTCAAAACCCTGCTCCTCCTGGCCGTCGTTCTCGGCATCGGCCTGCGCTTCACCAACGTCAGCCACAAAGCCTACTGGCTGGATGAAGCCTTCACCGCCTTCCATGTATCCGGCTACAGCGACCAGGAGGCGATCGCCCAGCTCGTCACTGGTCAGATCATCCCCAATGGCGACCTCCAGCGCTTTCAATCTCCCAACAGCGACAAAACCGCCCTCGACAGCATCACCCACATCGCCCTGACCGCCCCCGAACTGCCGCCCCCCTATTTTTTGGCTGCGGGGCTGGAGCGGACTCTTTGGCCCAACCGTTACCAACCTGCGCCTGTTCTCCGTCGTCCTGGGCCTACTGCTGCTGCCCGCTGTCTACGGACTCTGTCAGGAGCTGTTTCCCGGCACCTGGGTGGGGGCGATCGCACTGGCCCTCGTAGCCCAGTCCCCCTTCCACCTGCTCTATGCCCAGGAAGCCCGCCCCTACAGCCTCTGGGCGCTGCTGATCGCGATGTCCCAGCTCGCGCTGCTGCGGGCGCTGCGCCTGAAAACAGCTTCAGCCTGGCTGCTCTATGGCCTCAGCTTTGCAGCCGGGCTCTACTGTCACCTGCTCCATGGCCTGGTGCTCATTGGCCAAGCAGCCTTCGTCGCCTGGCAAGAATGGCGGCCCCAGGGCGAAATCGGGGGCCTGGGATCTTGGCGCAAAAGCCTGAGCCGGGGCACCGGGCGAAACTTTGGGGGGGCCTGCCTGCTGGGCAGCCTACTGTTCGCGCCCTGGGCGCTGTTTGCCATGATCAATTTTGACAATTTCCAGACCGCCACAGCGGGGGCCACGGCCTCCAGCCAGGGCCTCCAGCCCGCCCTGGGCGAACTGATAAAAGGCTGGGTCAAGGGCTGGAATCTGATGCTGCTGGATTTCAACCTCGATGAGACAGCGCCGAGGCCGCTGCTGCTGGCCCTGGGGCTGCTGCTGGGCATCAACCTGGTCTGGATGGCGATCGCCCTCTACCAGTTCATCCGCTGGAGCGACCGCCTACCCAAACAACTGCTCCTCGCCAGCATCGGCACCACCGCTGCGCTGCTGATCCTGCCGGACTTTGCGATCGGTGGCCACCGCTCTGGGGCCTTTCGCTACTGGCTCCCCGCCCTGCTCAGCATGCAGCTCGTGATGGCCTTCGTGCTCTCCCGCTGGCTCGAACAAGGCCCCCGCCGCTGGGGCCAGCTCTTGCTCATCGGCCTGCTGGCCATGGGCCTGATCTCCAACAGCGCCATGGTGATGAGCTGGAGCTGGTGGTCGAAGGACAGCGCCAACGCCAATTTGGATATCCCTGCTCTGGTCCGGGACTATCACCAGGCACCGGGCCAGCCGACATCAGCTCAGCCAGCCTCAGGCCAGCAGGCCGCCAGCCACCCCCAAACAGCCAGCAAGCCTCCTGGCCCCCTGTTTGTCAGCGATCAATTTTTTGTCTATGCCCTGGCGGCCAGTCATGCCATGCCGCCCGAGGCCCAGTGGCTGCTGCTCGAAAGGGGGCAGCCGCTCCGGTCTCCCATTCCAAAATCCTATGGGCGCTTCTACCTCTACGACCCCAGCGAAAATTTGCTACGTCAGGTGCAATCCCAATATCGAGTCAAGCCCTTCACTTCAGCGTTCTGGCAGGTCGATAGCCCCTAGGCAGCCGCCCATGTGCCGAGTCCTGGACCGAGTTCCTATACCGAGTCAATCACGGCGCTGATGCATCCCACTGGGCAGCCATTTCGCGGGTTGTTCCTGGGCCGTTCTTGCCTGGGGCTAGGGACTGGCGAAGAATCCGTACCGCTGCGGTCCAATCCCAACGCGAAGGAGCAAGGGCTTGCTTGGTAGGATGGAATTGGACAGAATAGGAATCCTGCGAAATAGAATCCCAGTATTTGGGTTTAGACCAGGCTAGCGCCCCGTCCGCTGCTCCCCAGCCCATTTCTGGTCAAGAAACGTCTTGTAGACAGGCTCCCCCTAAACAAATCCATCTTAGATAGACCCCCGTAGATATACCCATGACATCCCAGATCTTGGTTGAGAAAAAGAAGCTGAAGACTCCCCCCCTTCAGGTGCACCATTTGGGCGATCGCGTCCTGCGCCAGCCCGCCAAGCGCATCTCCAAGATCGACGATAGCCTGCGGGAGCTGATTCGCCAGATGCTACAGACCATGTACAGCGAAGATGGCATCGGCCTAGCCGCTCCCCAGGTTGGCCTCAACAAGCAGCTTCTGGTGATCGACATTGATCCCGAAGAGGCCTCGACAGAGCCCCTGGTGATGATCAACCCCACCATCCACAGCGCCAGCAAATCTCAGGCTGTGGACCAAGAGGGCTGCCTCAGCATTCCCGGCGTATTTTTGGATGTGCAGCGCCCCGACGCGATCGAAGTCAGTTTCAAAAACGAGCTGGGGCGTCCCCAAAAGCTCAAGGTCAACGACATCATCGCCCGCGTCATTCAACATGAAATGGATCACCTCAATGGCGTCCTCTTTGTGGATCGCGTCGTCAACAAGGTCGCCCTCAGTGAAGCGTTGAAAAAGCAGGGCTTTGCAGTGGGCGATGTCAAACCCATTTTCTAGCCCCGTGGCGCTTCTTCCTGGCCTAGCCTCACCTGGCCTAGCCTCACCCTGGCCTGTTCTCTCTGGCCTATGCTCTCTGGCCCTCAGAATTATCCCTCGTTACCCAATCTGCGGCAAAATAGCGCTACCCCCCTTCTGGAACCCACCATGGCCACCCCCCAAAAGCATGCTGTTTCTTGGGCTGTGCTGCATTGCCGCGATCGCCGCAGTCGGCTCAGTCTTTGAACTCACCTCTGGCAATCCAGAGCTAGGCAGCACCACCACCACGGCAATTCTGGCCGCCAGCATTCCCTTTGCCCTGATCTGCTTCTATGGGGCCGTGCGTTCAGCCGATACCGATGTCTAGCGCATGATCTGCTGGATGGAGATCGCGACTCTCTCCGCATAATCCAGGCACCCCCAGGGGTGATTTTAGACTGCATCCCTGCTCAAAACGGCACTTTGCATTGCCCTTTGCGTCATGGCAAAGGGGTGACAGCCTCTATATTTTTGAGCTGTAACCCCGACTCTACAAGCGCTTTGAATTGATATAGAGTTTTTTTGACGAGCAAAGGATAGACCATGCAAATTTTCCGTCGGGTGTTTCCATTCGCTGCATCCACAGCCCTACTGGCGAGCCTCCTGGGCACCGCCTTCACCGCCCCCCCCGTGGAGGCCGCAGCCTCTATTTTTGGTCAAACAGAGCAGGATCAGAACGCCTACATTGCCATCGCTTCCCCCGTGGATGGGGGGGCCAGGCATCAGCTTTTGGTCGTTGAGCAACGCAGCAATGCCCGCCAGTGTTGGAGCGAATCCGGAAGCAATCCCACGATTGTTGATCCGCTGCTGCTTCAATTTGATTTTTCGGGCATCTGTGGACGCAGCACCGACGGCAATGGCTATTCCATCCGCGTCAACGGCAACCAAGACATCGCCCTGGACTACAGCTTGGCCATCGTCCGGCGCGATGGCGACCTAGTGCTCATCGGTCGCCCCCGGCTGCGCACCAACCCCGAGCTGGTGATTGGCCGAGCCTTCGGTGACACTAACGGCTTTGCCAAAATCAACCTCAACCCCGGCTGGCGTTTTACCAAGCGCAGTTTTGAAGGTCAGATCCTGGGCCATGTCTATCTCGCCAATGATCAGACCCTAGCGGCGATCGCAGGCCAAGCGCCCGCCCCAACTCCAACACCCGCGCCAACGCCCA
>JAAUQQ010000034.1 GCA_012032745.1 Synechococcales cyanobacterium RM1_1_8 | reverse complement strand
TGGAGAACCTGGAACAGCGGGTCGGCAATCTGGATGACTATGTGGCCGGTCAGTTACAAATCAATTCCATCCCCCAGCTCCATGAGCGCTTTGGGGCAGAACAGGTCGATGCTCTTGCGCTGGCTTTCTCCAACCTGGAGCAGAATCAGGGCTTCATCATTGGCGACCAAACCGGCGTCGGCAAGGGTCGCTTTGTCGCAGCGGTGATTGAGCATACGCGCCAACAGGGGCTCATTCCTGTTTTCATCACCCAGGACGACAAGCTCTACGCCGATATGTTTCGCGACCTGGAAGACATCGGCGTAGGCGACCTCAATCCTCTGGTGACCAATAACGGGCTGAATATTCCCCTGCCCAATGGGGATGACCTCAAAACCAAATCATCCACAACCCATGGCCGCTTAATTCGCGCTCTCGCAGATAGCGGTGACCTGGGCGACTACGATGCCGTGTTTACCACCTATTCCCAACTCCAAACCGTGAAGGGCCGCAATACCCCGCGCCGGGAGCTGCTGCGTCAGCTCGCACCCCAGGCCGTGTTGATTCTTGATGAGAGTCACAATGCGGGTGGCACCAAGCAGAACAGCCAGAACTTCGGCACTGCGGCCAACCGGGCGGATTTTGTTCGCGAGCTGATTGATGACTCTGCTGGGGTGGTCTATTCCTCGGCGACCTACGCCAAGAATCCCTACACCATGACCCTCTATGCCGCCAAGAGCGGTATGGGGGCAGTGGCGACTGGCGATGAGCTAGTCGAGATGGTGACCTCTGGTGGGGTGCCCCTACAGCAGATGTTGGCCTCGAAGCTCTCTGAAGCCGGGCAATATGTGCGGCGGGAGCGCTCCTACGACGGCATTGAGTTTGGCGCTACCCTCGCTCCCATGGATCAGGCCATGGCGGAGAATCTGGCGACCGCCATGCGCCTGGTGATGGCCTTTGATGAGGCCCGTAGTGAGTCGGTCAAGGACCTAGACCAAACCCTGCGGGCGGAGGCCAAGCAGCGCGGGACCGATAGTGCGGTCGGGAAGGCCGGGGCTAGCAGTACCAATTTCACCTCCGTCATGCACAACCTGATTGGCCAGACCCTGCTGTCGATGAAGGCCGAGGCGGCGGTGCAAGAGGCGCTCAACGCCCTGGAGAAGGGCGAGAAGCCCGTCATTGCCCTCTCCAATACCATGGGCAGTTTGATTGAGCGCACCGCCAAGGAGCAGGACCTCTCTCCCGGTGACCCGATTGAACTCTCCACCGCCAATATGCTCCATCGCTACCTGGAGCGCAGTCGCGAGGTCTTGATTAAGGACTATGACGGGCAAGAAACCCGCCATCGCTTGGAGGACCATGAGCTGGGGCCAGGAGCAGTAGCGGCCTATGAGACCGCCCTGGAGTTTATGGATTCGGTGGACTGGGGCGACAATCCCGCGTCACCCATCGACTACATCCGCGCTCGCTTGGAGCAAGAGGGCTACAAGACCGGGGAGATTACCGGGCGCAGCCACCAGATTGACTATGGCCCGAACGCGGAGATGACCTACCAGGTGCGCAGCGCGGCGGAGACGAGTTCGGCGGGCAAGGTGGCCGTGGTCAGCGGGTTCAATTCCGGGGAGATTGATGCCGTGGTGATCAACCGTTCCGGGTCTACCGGCATCAGCCTCCATGCCTCGGAGCGCTTTGCTGACCAGCGGCCCCGGCGCATGATTGTCGCCCAGCCCGATTTGAACATTGATGTCTTCATGCAGACCCTGGGCCGGATTCACCGTACCGGACAGGTGGAGAATCCGGCTTTCACGCTGTTGATGGGCGATATCCCCGCTGAGAAGCGACCGGCGGCGGTTCTTATGCGCAAGATGGCCTCGCTCAATGCCAATACCACCGCTGCTCGGGGCAGTTCCTTTGACCTCTCCCAGATTACGGATTTCATGAATGTCTATGGGGACCGGGTCGCCACGGAGCTGATGGCCCAGCGCCCGGACCTCCACGAACTCATGGGCAAGCCCCTCGGGCAGCTCACGGAGGAGACCGATCTAGAAAAGCTGGATCTCCGAGAGACGGTCGCTAAGCTCACCGGGCGGATACCCCTCTTGCCCCTCGCCCAGCAGGAGGAGGTCTATGCCCTGCTGGAGGAGGGCTACAACGAGCTGGTGGCCATGGAGGAGGCCATGGGCCAGAGCAAGCTCGAAGCCAAGACCCTCGACCTCGATGCTCGCACCACTGCCCGCATGGCGGTGATGCCGGGGGATGGCCGCAGTCCCTTCACCGAGCCGGTCTATCTGGAGGTGATGGATGTTAAGGCCCTGCGCAAGCCCATGACGACCTTGGAGGTCACCAATGCGGTGCGCGCAGAAGTTGGCTTGGCCTCGGTAACGTCAGTTGAAAACCATGACCGGGGGGCGGTGCAGGTCCAGGCCCAAGCCCAGACCCAGCAGGCTTTAGAGCAGGCCCTGGCTCAACTCCCGGACTACCGTAAGGCCTATGAGGCTTCGGTGCGTCAGAGTCAGGCCTACTTGAAGTTGGATGAGGAGAAGCGGGAGACCCTGGTGGAGAAGAAGCTCGCCACCCTGGAGAAGAAGCTGGCGGCTCAGCAGGCTCAGTTGGAGGATGTGCTGAGGGAGTTTGGGCCGGGGCAGTCGGTCAAGCTCGTCAATCAAAAAGATGAGGCCATCTACTACGGCGTTGTGGAGCAGGTCAGCCACCAGAACAGCAGTGCGGCGGCCAATCCCATCAATCCTGCCACCTGGCGCTTGCAGATCCAGATGGCGGATTCCATGCGTCAGATTCGGCTGCCGGTCTCGAAGGTCAATCGGGACCGGGAGGCCGATGGGGTGCGCCTGGTGGCCCAGGCTGAAACCACCTTTGGCAAGCGCGACATTTACCATCTCTTTGATGAGCGGCAGTCCCTGGCGCGGGAGGAGCGGCAGATTTTTACCGGCAATGTCATCCGCGCCTTTTCCAAGTACAAGGGCAGTTTGATCAACTTCACCGATAGTCAGGGTCAGGTTCGCCAGGGGTTGATGATGGCCTCGGGTTTTGACATCCTGGAGTCCTTGGATCAGCAGCCCGTGGCCATGCCCGATGCCGCCAAGGCGTTGGAATATCTCAAGCTCAAGGGCCAGGAGGGGGCGACTCGCTTGAAGGCCAAGGATGAGCATTTGACGCTCCATTGGAACCGGGAGACCTTGTTCCTCAATGCGGCCAAGGGCAAGGGGTTGGGCGGGCAGTATTACCTCGATGAGGGCTTGCAGGAGACGGCGGGGGCGGAGTTTGTTTCTTCGGGTAACAGCATGAAGCTGAAAGTCACCGATGAGGAACAGGCCTTGGCGGTGTTGGATTACATCATGGAGGATGGGGGTTGGCCGCTAATGGCCTTTGAGCAGCGGCAGTTGGCGCGGGAGTTGTTGGGGGTGGAGCCGCCGCAGTTGGAGCCGGTCGCTCCTCCGGTGGTGAAGCCGGTGACGGTGAGGGAGCAGTCGGTGCAGCAATTGGCGTTGGAGGTTCAGATGGAAGCTCTGGCGAGCGCTGAAGGGAAGGCGAGCACACCCTTGCCAGTTGCGGAAGCTCAGGGGGCGAGCGCTGAGGCTCCGAGCGCAGAAATGAACGAGGCGATCGCACCCTTGCCAGTCGTTGAAGCTCAGGGGGCGATCGCATCTCCACCACCAGCCATTGAACAAGTCGAAGCAAAACCACCCGTCATCGACTCCCAAGGGCTCAACAGCGCCCAGGCTTACCAGCTAGAGCAACTTGCCTTCGAGCATCCAGCGCCAGGGACTGGGGCTGCGGATTTGAAGGAAGAGATCCGCGATCGCCTAACCATGGGTGGCGGCACACCGGCCCAGGTCATGGCCCAGATCGACCAGGAGCTGGACCAGGCAGAAGACCGGCAGGCGGTTCAAACCCGTCAGCCTGGACCGGAACCTCAGCCCGAATCACCAGGCTACTCGCCCACGCTCCAGGAAATGCGCGACTGGTTGACCGATGCCAAGATTAACCAGCGACCCCCGAACTACCTGAAACGCATCCGGGAGCTGTCGGTGGAGTTTTTGGCGGAGACGCCCATGGCGGAACTGCCAGTGGCCCAGCGGGAGCCAGAGGCCAGAAATCCTCGTTTTGTTTTGTCTGAAGCCGCCCAGACGGCCATGGCGCATGACCGGGCCGCTTCCGAGCAGCGCCGGACGCCGACAAGGCAGATGCTGCTGGGCTGGTATTCGGCGGCGCGGGCGGCGGGGCAGGGGGCCGAGGTCTTGAGCCGGATTCAGCGGCTGGGGCAGGAGCAGATTGCGGGGACGGAGGAGGCGCTGAAGCCACCGGGGGAGCGGAGTTTGGCCTTTAAGAACCCGGAGTTTGTGTTGGGGCGGGCGGATTATCTCGGCGCGCTTCAATCAACCCAGGTGGCTCAGCCCAAGCAGCAACAACAGCCTCTTAAGCGGAGGGAGCTAGAACATGCGGCTTAGAGCGACGATGGCACATGGTACAAAATCAGCGACATTCAGCTCGCAGCCTCTCAAATCATGTTGTACCGATTGCTATCCAGTGCTCCGTCCTCCATGGACAAAATACGGTCGGCAATGTCCAAAATACGATTGTCGTGGGTGACTAACAGCACCGTACAGCCTTCTTCCCGCGCGAGGCGCTGCATAATGTCCACCACCTCGCGTCCAGATTGGCGATCTAGCGATGAGGTGGGCTCATCTGCTAGCACCAACCTGGGAGAACTGACCAGGGCGCGGGCGATCGCGACTCGCTGTTTCTGCCCCCCCGATAACTTCTCCGGGTAGGCATCCACTTTTTCTCCGAGTCCCACCGCATTCAACATAGCAACGGCCCTGTCCCGGTAGGCCCGCTTCGGAATGCGGGAATGCAGCCGCAGGGAAGCGCTGACATTTTCCCAGGCCGTCAGACAACTGAGCAGGTTGTGCTGCTGAAAAATGAAGCCCACCTGTTGACGCGTTTTGATCAGTCGAGTCTTGCGAGCCCCCCGCAGTTCCTGCCCGAAGACCTGAAGGCTACCGGTTTGCACTGACCGCAATGCCCCAATGAGCGTTAACAAGGTCGTCTTTCCGCTACCGGATGGACCTTCTAGGATCACAATTTCCCCTGCTGCTAGGTCTAGACAAATGTCCGTCAGGACGGGTCTGCGGAGATTGCCGCGACCAAAGGTATGGGTGAGCTGGCGGATAGAAACAAGGGGAGACATGGGAAGGCAGAAAAGAGGGACATCCAGGGGAAATCATCGCGGACCAAGGCGGACCAAGGGGCCAGTGGCGAGATGCCCTAGACCCCAACAATCGTTTGCTAAAACACATCTGCGGGATCGGCAGATCGGAGTTTATGAACAGCGATCGCACCAGAAATGCCGCACATTACTAGCGTCAGAATAAAAACCTGAAGCGCAACTGTGGTTTTCATGGTTAAGGGGATACGAGTGATATTGGCAAGCAGGTAGTAGACACCGTAGGAAGCGCAGTAGCCGGGGATGAAGCCAAGGACGGCCAAAATCAGAGCTTCTTGCAGGATAACGCGGAGCAAGACGCTGTCCGAGTAACCCATGGCTTTGAGGGTGGCATATTCGGGCAGGTGGTCGCTAACGTCGGTATAGAGAACTTGGTAGACGATCACTAAACCGACGATAAACCCCATAAGAGCACCGAAATTCAATACTTTTCCGTTGGGCAGGGAAGCCCGAAAGGCTTGTTCAGCGGCAGCCAGTTCAACCTGGGTGAGTACCCGAACACCAGGAGAAAGGGTGGCTTGCAGACGAGATCTTGCGGCTTCCAGGTCCACACCCGGCTCCAGGGTGAGACAGCCAACGGTAACCTGTTCTAGGAAGTTGGCACCATACCACTGGGCGTAGGTCCAATCACCCATGGCAACATGGCCGTTGTCAAACAGGGTGCTGCCCAAGCTGAATAGCCCCACCACATAGACCCGTCGGTTATTCATGAGGGTAGAAACCCCCCCTTGCTGTCGAAACAGACTGGGGATTGGGCCGAGTTTTTCCTGGCCCAGGCGATCGTAGAGCACGGCACCGGGAGCCGTGAGTCGATCAATTTGCTGGTTCACAGCCGGGATATTCAGCACTGGCTGGGTGGGGTTAAAGGCCAACACCTTGACCGAGGTCGGGAACAGCTCAAAGCTTGACTGGGGGCTATCGGCGGACGGCGACGGTCGGTTCAAATCCAGCGGATTGACCCAGTCGGCAAACCCAATGTAGAGCGGGCTGGCCGATGCGACCCCCTCCACGGCATCGGCCTGATACAAAAACGTTCTGGGAAAACTACCCAGATCAATATTGGGGGCATAGGCCGACACCAGAAACAGATCTCCCCGCAGGTGATCAGGAACCAAGGTGACGCCTTCAAACAGCATGGCTCGCAGGCCGAGCTGGGTAAAAATTAAAATATTGGCAAAGGCGACCCCCAGCATCGCCGCCAGTAGCCTGGCTTTGCGATGGGTGAGTTGTGCCCAGGCAAGGGGTTTTCGGGCCTGCCAGTAGATGTTCAAGGCATTCAGGACAGACTTAACCATGATCAAGAAGCAGTATTGATATGCACGCGCACCTGCATGTTGGTGAGGTTGGCCACCTTGGCGTTGTCTGCGGGGTTGATTTGGACGCGCACTTCCACCACCCGCTGGTTCTGGTCGGTCGTGGGACTCTCCCCCCCTCCGATAGGCTACGCTGGCCCACCTGTAGACTGATGTACTCAACCTCACCTCGCACGTCCCCTGCAAAACCGCCGTACTCACTCAGGAGCAGAACTGGCTGGCCAACTTTGACGCGGGAGATTCCCGTTTCGTAGACCTCGGCGATCGCCACCATTTGATCGGTCTGGCCTAATTCAACAATGCCTGCTTGCAGGTTCACCTGTTCGCCCACCTGGGTGTTGATGCGTAGCACTCGCCCCGCAACCGGGGCCCTCACCCGCGTATCTTCCAAATCAGCCCGTCGCTGTGCGACGACGATTTTGGCCCGCTCCAGCTCAACCTCTCCGACTCGCACATCGACGGGACGGACTTCTTGGAGTTGGGCTAGGGTGTTGCGTTCCTGCTCAATTTGGTATCTGAGGGTTGCGGTGGTGGTGCTGAGCTGGGCCTGGCGTTCCTTCAATCTGGCCCTTGCCTGAATCTGGGATTCTCGGGACTGATCTAGCACTTGGGCACTAATCACCCCAGCATTGGCCAGAGAGACATGGCGATCGTAGGTCCGTTCCGCCTCTCGCAACGCTGCTTCTGCGCTGGCAATAGTCGCCTCTCGCTCCAGCATTTCGTTTTGTAGCTGGGCCTCTATGCGAGCAATATTAGCCATCTGAGCAGCCAGCTCAGCCGACTTGAAATCTCCCGACTTCATCTGGTTGAGGCGGGCCTCGTAAACTTCAACCGTTTTCTGGGCCTCTTCGAGATCTCGCTGACGGCGCTCAAATCCTTGCAAAATGGCGATAATCTGACCCGGCTGAACGCGATCGCCCTCTTTCACCAGCACCTGGTTCACTCGACTATCGGCTGCATTCGGCACCGATAGCTGAATCACCTCCCCCCTCGGCACCAACCGACCCAACGCCACCACTTGAGCAGGGGGCAGCACCGGAGGCGACACTGCGACCTCAGTCAAAGGATCAGGTTCTGCTGTGATCAAGTCGGAGCAAGCGATGCCACTGCAACTGAGAAGCCCCAACAACACCCAGCTCACACCCTTGACAGCCCTTACCTCAGCCTGCGGAACCGCAGCCCTCACCCCTCGACTAGCCTGCGAGGGAACGCGACAAATACTGGGACGAGGGATGGACTTAAAACGCATACCAGGACAAATGAGATTATTGGTCAACAATAAGCAAAGAGCCAATCTGCCTAGGAGCCTCCAGCCTTAGTCGGGCTAAGCCAGCTAGGGTATATTACAGGATGCTTAGCCACAGGGGCATACCCAAAACTTGCAGGTGCTTCAACGAGCCTGAGCATCTCACAAAATGCCGACGACTGCCGGTCTGTTAATGCTAATATTTCCTAACTTGTAGATCTGCCTGGTACATCACCGATGGAATGGCTTGCCGGTCCCCTAGGCTTCAGCAAATATCTCTTAACCGGGTTCGTTATGTACGGCGTCTTCATGGGGGTCGAGCGGCTTCGCCCTGTGGAGCCCCGCCAGCCATGGCATCACCTCCGGTTTAACCTGGTTTGGTATGTGGTTTACAGCTGCGTTAGCCTGGCCATTCAAGCCCTAGGTATCAGCAGGGTCATCACCCTGGCCCAAACCTGGTTGGGGGCTCCCTGGGTTATCTTGCCTGCACCCCAGAATGCCTGGACCTATGGACTAATGGCACTGCTCCATCTTTTGGTGACAGACTTTTTCTATTACTGGTTTCACCGCTGGCAGCATACCCGACCATTTTTATGGGAGCAGCACAAGTTCCACCACAGTGACGTTTCCCTCAATGTAACCAGCACCCGCCGTGTCCACTGGCTAGAAGATCCCCTACTGCTGATATTTTTAGGATTGCCGATGGGGTTACTGTTTCAATTCAATGGCTTGGCACTGGGCATCCTGGCCTTCGTTGAGATCCTGTGGCTACAATTTATTCACATGAATCTGCGATTAGAGTTGGGCTGGTTTTCTTCGGTTGTGACTGGTCCCCAATACCACCGCATTCACCACTCATTCCAGGATGAGCACATAGACAAAAATTTCTCTGCCTTTTTCCCGTTCTGGGACATTGTGTTTAAGACCTACCATCATCCCCGTCGAGGTGAGTTTCCCCCCACAGGTTTGACATCAACTGAACCTTACAATCACCTTTGGCGAGCCAACTTGTTACCTTTTCGGGAATGGCTAGGCCCGAACTATCTAAACCTTTACCCTCGCCCCAAACGCAGAGCTGGTAGTGCAGGCAGGTCGTGATTGGATTGGTGAGGTTAGATTTGAACGTCCCTTGTAGCTAGCGGTAGTAGAATAGACGTAAGTAATCATGACTACCAGCACAATTTTGCTATTTCCTGATGAGCCTATCTCCTGAATGCGGTGAGCAGCACCAACGCGAAGCCGCGAGAGTGAAAAATCTTGGTCTTTGCTGCTGCGGGATCCCTAGGGATTCATGGCCTCGTTTGGGCAGTCGGTACCATTTTGCCTAAGCAAGTTATCGCAGAAGAGAATGCACCTATCGAGTTGCTGCTTGTTAGCGAGCCTGAGCAAGAAGAACCTCTAGAACGGGCAGAGCCTTTAGAGGTTGAACCTGAAACTCAAGAATTTGAACTCTCTGACAGCACGCAGTCTCGTTCTGACTTCTTAACCGCTGCCGCTCAACTCGCCCCAGAACAGCCCTCATTCCCAGAGCCGGTTATTCCTGAAGTTTCTGCGCCTGAGTTGGCGGCGGCTCCGACCCTGCCAGAACCAACAATTCTCGTGGAGCCTGAACCAGAAGCCTTGAAACTAGAAGAAGCCGTCGAAGCACTCGAACCACCGGAGCCAAATGTTGAGGTAGAAGAGGAAGTCGTTGAAGCATCAAGTCTAGCAATGCTCCTCATGCAGCTTCTGAAGACTCATCCTCACCCGCTCAATCAGAAGAAAGACTAGACACCAATTCAGAAAACGAGGGTGCTACAGTGACTCCTACCTCTGAGCCGTGCATAGAACCAAGTTCAGAAAACCCGAATGTGGAAGCTCCTGAGCCGGTCTACGAACCTGTGCCGGTCTACGAACCTGAGCCGGTCTATGAGGAGCCTTACAATGAACCAGTACCTGTCAGTGAAGGTGAGCCTTCGGGAGTTTAAAAGGCTTTGAAGGAGTAACGACGAGGCTTTTCAGGCCAAAGTAGACTGGCTTTTATCACATTCTTCCCGTATGGACTCAATCAGGAGCAGTCCTATTCGAGTAGGCTCGCCGTATATTGTGGACGTGGCTTCGAGCTTTCCTCACTAGACTTTTCTGGCGTATCAATGGAGTCAATCTGAGATAAGTTAACCTCAAAAATGCTGTCTTGACTAAGGCAATTATTAAAGTTGAGTTTGACTGAAGCTCGAATCGCTTGCGATGCTAACTTCTGGCGCAGATTTCGAGCAAATTGGCCAGGGAGCCTTCTCAAGATTGTGTAAAGTAACTGCTTAGATAAAGAGCCCAGCGTAAGGGATAGAACTTCTCCGCTGCGATCGCATTCCAGCCAGTGCCAGCCCAACTGTTTCCAAACCTCTCGCTCTGCCATCTGCTCCCATCGACTAAAACCAGACCAGCCTCGATAGCATTTCTGGAGTCCATCCAGATCTCCCCTGTGATGCACAAGAGCTTCTAAATGCTGAGATTCTAAATGTCCCCAAAAACGACCTGAAGGAAAGTCAATCAGAGTTGGAGCAAAGCGATGTCCTCCAAAGTGAGAGGTCTGCCAAACTCGAAGGGTTTGAATGTTGGCATAGTCGCGTTTCAGCTCCTTATAGAGGGGCATACCGAAGCGACCACAAGCTAGATCAACTTGGGTATGGGTGCAGACGAGAATTTCCCGTAGGTGGGTTGCATTGCGCTGGTGGGGAGCAAAGCTGACTAGATTTTGAGGTTCAAACAATAGGGCTTCGAGCAGGGTCGCTACGTCTTCGAGGGGAAGACAATAAGCCTGCTTTTCATAGTTGGAAAATTGAGCAGCAGGGCGCTGATAGTAGAAAACATGAACATAGCCAGGCTGAGAGTATTGCAGGTCTGGCGCAATCGCCTGTACTCGCAAGCTATCCCAGAGTGCCATGCTCGGTTTGACCCGATCCAAAACGGCTAGTGCTGATGCAAAATCAGGCTGCTTTTCCCAGGGATTTTCTCCCCAAGGCCTAGGTGTCTCAATCAGGAGCCACTGATCAGCGACGATGGCAGAGCCGATGGGATCCTCGCACTTCGCCTTGGAAACAACAGAACAGTAGCGACAGTCAGTCTGATTAAGAGGGGAGGCTTGGACCATGGGATTGGCCTGGGAGAGCAGGCTGGGTAGAGATTCAGATTCTTTGGATGGGTCAAGTTTATAACGAAATCTATTCATCCCTTATTTCAGCAACGTCCCCCTTGCGAGTTAAGCTAGTTCTTCATATTGAATCGATTGAGACGGTAGCCTGCAACTTTTTTCTGGAGCAGCCAAGGCGCGAATCGCATCAGCAGATTGGTCGGGAACGGGGCATGGCGCAAGAGGTCGGGGGAGGCCTCTAGCAACGTGCGCGATCGCACCAGTTCTAGTCCCACAGCCCACTGCTCAATGAGCTTGGGATCATCACAGGCCCAGCGAAACCAGCTTTCTGGGGGCAAGTGGCGCATGGCATCATGCTTATCTTGGGTCTCGACCATGGCTTTTGCAGTTGTGTCGAGGAGGAACCAGGCACCGGGAAAGCGCTGGGCAATTTGAGTGACGGCCTGCTGGGCCTGTTCCGCTTGCAAATAGATCAGCACGGCTTCAGAAATAAAACACCAAGGGCCACCCGTCGCAGCCACCGTCTCTATCCAGTCGGTTTCTAGGACGCTGGCCGCGATCATCTGACGCGATCGCCGTCTTGGAAAAATTGTCGGCGTAGGGCGATCGTGTCTGGAAGGTCTAGGTCAAACCACCGCAGTTGTCCATTGTCTAAGCGCTCGAAGCGGGTGTTGAGGCCACAACCAATTTCAATAACCGTTCCATCGGGGTGCTGCCTGAGAAAATCCTGCACATCTTCATCGATCATGCGAGTTCGTAAAGTAGCACCCCAGAGGGATTTGGACTTTTCCCATTTGGAGAAATCGTAGTTAAGGCGGCTGACAATTTCGAGCGCTTTGGGATCCTGGATTAAACTGGGCTGTTGTTGGCTCAACCGAGCGCGGCCCAGTAGGGGAATGAGCAAGGTTTCTTGCACAGGACCCAGTTCGACGGCAACTTGCCCGGTCGAGGCGGTGGAGGCTGGATGAGGCTGGGATGCTTGGTGCTGCATAAATAAATTCTTAGGAATTTATGTCATCTAGAATAGAAGTGTAACTCAGCTTAGCTGGATTAGAGGTTGCTAGCGAGTTTGCCTGCCAGATTGAGCCATTTCCTGCCTATGGAAGACAAATCTTAAGAAAATTGATCGCCTAGGCTCCAGGTCAGGGGATTTCAGATACATTGAGAATGATAATCATGTTCAAAGTGTGTAAATTTTGTTCAGTGGTCTGG
Source organism: Synechococcales cyanobacterium RM1_1_8 (assembly GCA_012032745.1). GTDB lineage: Bacteria > Cyanobacteriota > Cyanobacteriia > PCC-9006 > JAAUQQ01 > JAAUQQ01. Next base: position 8,904 of record JAAUQQ010000034.1, on the reverse strand, counting down.
AGCACTAGCGATTGACTCATTCAATGTCAAGAGCTCGTAGATCGGAATGAGTCTCAATAAAGCACTCAGTAGAGGATAGGGCATGGGTTTGGGTCAGCGTTTGGATCAGTGCTTCGAGCAGCGTTGGAATAGAAGAAGTCTAGTTCGGGGGCTTCGGTACCGGTCAGTGGGGCATTTGAGCTTGACCATGGCGGTATTCACCGGGCTGCCATTGGTGTTCTCGGCAGAGGGGCAAGCCGCATTCTGGGGGGATCCCGTCTTGGGTTTAGGGTCTGCTGTCGGCCATGAATTCCCAGCCAGATCTGCATAAGCCAGCCCTAAAACCGACAGGGAGCGGCGTTCTGGCCACCCATGGGGCGTTACTGAGTCAAGCAGAACTGTCTCCATCTACCCAGGCTTTACCAGTCACGGTAGTGTTGCAGAACACAGACCAGGGCTTGGAGCTGGTCTTAACGTCGGTGGATGGCAATGCCGAATCCGTTCCCCTGAGCGCCCAAGCAGAGGTTGAGGGCAATCGGCAGCGATATGTGCTGAATAGCGTTCGACTGGTTCAAGAGGAGCGCTGGGTTGATCCAGTAGAGGGCATTGCGGCGATCGTCGCAACGAATCAACCGGGCGATCGCCTCCTCATCGAAATCACTGGCAGCCAGGCCGCTGCGCCTGAAATCAAGGTGGTCACCACCGAAACGGGAATCACCTTTCGTTTCGTGGCTCCTGCGGTGCCCGCAACGGGAACAAACCCAGCAACCGAGGCAAGCCCAGCAACCGAAACCCAGCCGTCAACCGAAGGCATTTCTTTGGTTGTGACGGCGCAAAAACGGGAGGAAGAGGCTCAAACAGTTCCCATTGCCCTGACAGTTTTTGACGAAGAAGCCATCACTGACCAGCAAATTTCTAGCTTTTCGGACTTGACCGCACGAACGCCTAATTTCAATTTTCCTCAAAACGTAAGCGGGCGAATCTTTGGTTTCTACAGTTTGCGGGGCTTAAATAATGGCAACTTTCTCAATCGCCGCGATGTATTGGGCGTTTATGTGGATGATGTGCCCTTGGAATATGGGGCTTTTTTGACGGGGGATTTCTTTGATATTGAACGGATCGAGTTTTTGCGAGGCCCCCAAAGTACGCTCTACGGGCGCAATAGCCAAGCTGGGGCCATCAATATTATCTCTCGTCCGCCCAGCAATGAGCCCGAAGCCCGGATCAATTCCAGCTATGGCAACTTCGATAGCAAGAGCTTCGGTCTCTCCTTTAGCGATGCCCTGATTCCCGACCAGCTCAAGTTTCGTTTGGCGGCTAATTACCGAGGAACCGATGGATTTACCCGCAATCGCTTTTTAGATACCAATGCTGGGGAGCAGCAGGATGTTCAGGTGCGAGGAGAGCTACTCTGGACCCCTTCCAATCGCTGGGAGCTTTCGGCTCGGGCTGGGGGAAGTTGGCTCAATGATGGAGATTCGGTCTATGCCGCGATTGATGCGGATGACCCCTATGAGGTGGAGTACAACCGCGATGGCAAGCTAGAAAACCAAAGCACAACTCAGGCCTTAAAAATAGTTCATCGGGCCGATACCTTTGAAGCGACCTCGATCAGCACCCATCGTTTTTCTGAGCAGAATGGCAGAGAAACGGAAGGAGACTATAGTCCACTGGATCTTTTTGTGGCGGACTATAGCTTTGGGGCAGAGGTTTGGAGCCAAGAAATTCGCTTTCAGTCACCCGATTCTGCCGATCGCCTGCGCTGGCTCCTGGGCGGCTATTTTGAAGCCAATCAATCGACGGTGGATGGCGAAGGGTTTACGATTGTTGGCCAGGGTGTGGATGAGATTTTTTCGGAAACTCAACAGCGCACCTGGGCGGGCTTTGGCCAGGTGGATTTTAAGCCAGTTGAGCCCCTGACCTTGAGCGCTGGGCTGCGTTATGAATACAACTCGGGGAGATTTGATCGCGATCGCTTTTTTACTCCTGAGGGCAGTGCGATCGCTTCCCAGGGGGGACAAGTTTCCGCGATGAAACCACCTCTGACACCGTCTTGTTACCCAAATTTAGCCTCAGCTATGCCTTCAGTCCCCAGCTCAGCGCCTATGGCAGCATTGGCCGGGGATACAAAGCCGGTGGATTTAACTACCGCGCCGATGACGCTAGCGTCCTGGTGTTTGAACCGGAGAAGTCCTGGAGTTATGAAGTAGGTCTCAAAAGCAATTGGCTGGATGATCGCCTCCAGGCGAATCTCGCACTGTTCATCACAGATTTGCAGGATTATCAAGTGGCCTTACCGGGGCCAGATGGCTTCTTTCGCAATATTACCAATGCCGAGGTAGGAATCCGAGGCCTGGAACTCGAACTGCTCGCTGAGCCGGTGGATGGGCTCAGCCTCAATGCCAGTCTGGGGCTATTGAGTGGAGAGTTCAAACGCTATAAAAACCCATTTTCGGGGGAGGACTTTAGTGGAAATCGTCTCAACTATACGCCCAACTTAACTTATAACTTGGGGGCTCAATATCGCAGTGCTTCGGGTCTGTTTGGACGGGTTGAACTTCAGGGGTTAGGCACCACTTATTTTGATGATGGAAACCAGCTTAAGCAGGATCCCTATGTCATTGCAAATGCCCGTATTGGCTACGAAGCACAGGATTATTCGATCTATTTCTTTGCCAACAATTTGTTCAATCAAGAGTATCTCAATAATGCCTTTATCTTTCCACCCCCCACGGTGATTGGTAGCTTTGGCGAACGCACCAACTACGGTATTCAAACTCAGTTTCGTTTTTAGTGATTTGGTTTAGCTCCCTTCATGGAACGTTCTTCTGCGACTACGGTGATGGCGGTCCAGGCCTCTTGGCAAAAACTGCTTCTGCTTGGCAGTCTCTACATTTCTCAGTATGTTTCTATCATGTTTATCTTGATGGGAATGCCGATTTTTTGCGCGAACAGGGAGTCGACCTGAAGCAGATTGGTTTGCTGTCTCTGGTCGCGCTTCCCCTCGCGCTGAAGTTTCTTTGGGCACCGCTGATTGATCGGTTTAGCCCCAGTCGTCGGGGTCATTATCGGGCTTGGATTATTCTGTTTCAGCTCAGTGCGGGGCTGCTGAGTGGCGCGATCGCCTTTCTTGATGTCAAAACCCAGTTTGGGGCCTTGATGGGGCTGTCTCTTCTGCTGTGTTTGTTCTCCACCAGTCAAGACATTGCCACAGATGCCCTGGCTGTGCAAATCCTAGGCCCCAATGAACGGGGGCTGGGGAATGGGATCCAGATGGCGGGGGGCTATGTGGGTTCTTTGGTAGGTGGGGGCGGTCTGTTGATGGTGCTGGAACAAGTGGGCTGGCGAAATACCATGTTGAGTTTGGCGCTGTTAACGCTGGTGGCTCTAGTGCCCATTATTCAGTTTGATGAAATGGCGCATAGCAGAAGCCAGAGCCGGATTGAGCGCACGGGTGACCTAGGCCGCATCTATGCCCCCCTCGTGAGCTTTTTTCAGCGGCCCGGCCTCGGCCTATGGACGGCTGTGCTGCTGCTGTATGGCTTGGGGACCAGTCTGCTCTGGGGGATGTTGCGCCCTTTTTTGGTGGATCTGGGCCTTTCTATGGGCGAGATTGGCTGGATGCTAGGGGTGGTTGCCTTTGGTGCGGGAGGGATTCCAGCGGCGTTGCTGGCGGGCCTGGTAGTCAAGCCCCTAGGCGATCGCCGAGCGTTGATCTATGTCGGTTTGTTTCAAGCCGTAGCCCTGGGGAGCTATCTTTTGCCCACCTGGGGTCTACGATCTTTACCTGTACTCTATGGAGCTGCAATTATTTCCCAAATGGGAATGTCTGCGGCCCAGACAGTTGTATTCACCATTGCCATGAGCCACAGCCGCCCCCAATCCCCCGGTAGCGACTACAGCTTGCAGAGTGCCTTGATTTATCTCTCGGGCATTCTGGCCATGATAGTCAGCGGCTTTGTTGCTGAGGCTATTGGTTATCAGGGGCTGTTTGGGGTGAGCGTGGCGGCGGCTCTGGCTGTTGTGGGGCTCATTGTCCAGCGCTACCGCTGAGTTGGGGGAGGGGTGACTGGCTGTCATCTCTGCCCAGTTCCCTGTTTTAATCCTCATTATCATCCTCGTTCTCGCTGGGTTCGGTTTACTGTTTCAGGGATTGCCATGTCGTTATCGTCTGCGAATGCTCCAACAAGTCGCCAAATCAGGGGGCAGGCCAAAGCTCCGGCACCGCCTGAAATGACCTGCTGGCAGATCCTCCAGCCTGTACAGGGCATGATCCGCTGGGCGATGGTGCTCGCGGGGCTGAGCGCGGCCTTGGGGTTGGTGCCCTTGGTGCTCATTCCTACCCTGGTTTTTGCCGTCGCGCCCTTGCCGGGCCAGGCAGCGATGGATAGCCCTGGGGGGCTGTGGGCGATCGCTGCGATCGCGACCCTCGGCAGCTTGACGACCAAGGTTTGGGCCTTCCGGGTCTCCCACTTGGGTGCGTTTCGCCTGGAGGAGATCCTGCGCAAACGACTGACGCATCACCTAGCTCAGCTCCCCCTGGGCCAGGTGATGGGCTTGGGCTCGGGAGCCGTCAAAAAAATTGTTCAAGATGATGTCAAGGCCCTACATAGCTTTGTTGCGGATTCAACACCACTCATTGCCAGGAGCTATGCGACCCCAGTGTTGACGCTCTTGGTGCTGCTGCTGGGGGTCAGTTGGCGGCTGACGCTGGTGATGCTAGCCCTGGTGCCCTTGTCCCTGGGGGTCATGCAACTGGCCATGAAGGACTATGCCCTGCGTCGCCGGGAGTACGATGACGCCAATCAGCAAATCAACAATGCCGTTGTGGAATATATCCAGGGTATGCAGGTGGTGCGCAGTTTTGACAATGGCAGCAGTTCGTTTAGCCGATTTCAGCAGCGGCTCGACAGCTTTACCGTCACGCTCAAGCGCTGGTCTGAATCCACGGCAACGGCAGGACGGATCGGGTATTTGCTGTTTCAGGCCCTGCCCACCCTGTTGTTGGGGGCGATCGTCGGCGCTTGGATGCTGTTACAGGGCTGGGTGACCCTCCCCCAACTGCTGCTGTTTTTGCTCTTGGCTCCCATGGTGAGCGGCAGCTTTTTGCCCTTAATGATGCTCAGTTATTTAATCAATAGTGCCAATGCAGCGGCCCGCAGCCTGGGGCAAGTTTTGGCCTTACAACCCCTACCTGTTCCCGACCCTGGACAGGCGTTGATCCCTCGGGATGCAACGCTGCGGTTTGAGCAGGTGTGCTTTGCCTATCCGCCCCAACCAGCGGCGGCAACTGCCCTCGTTCCTGGCGCAGCCACCCTCGCCCTCGATCAAGTCAGCTTTGAACTTAAACCTGGCAGCGTCACGGCTTTAGTGGGGCCATCGGGGGCCGGGAAGTCCACCGTCGCCCGGCTGATCCCTCGCTTCTGGGATGTGGAGGGGGGGGCAATTACCCTCGGGGGGGTTGATCTGCGATCGCTCGATCCCGATCAGCTCATGGGCTGGGTTTCCTTTGTGTTTCAAGAGACCTTTTTGCTCGACGGAACCATTGCAGAAAATATCGCTCTGGGCAACCCCCGAGCCAACCGCAGTGCCATCGAAGCCGCCGCCTGGGCGGCCCAGGCCGATGGTTTCATCCGCAACCTTCCCCAGGGGTATGACACCCAAGTGGGGGAATGGGGAGCGCGGCTATCTGGCGGGGAGCGTCAGCGGATCACCATCGCCCGCGCGATTTTACAAAATCACCCATCGTTGTCTTGGATGAGGCAACGGCCTTTGCCGATCCTGAGAATGAAGTGTTGATTCAACGGGCGATCGCCGCCCTAACCCAGGGCAAAACCTTGGTGATTGTGGCCCATCGCCTGGCCACCATTCAATCGGTGGATCAAATTCTCGTCTTCAATCGCGGGCGCATTCAAGAACGGGGCACCCATGCCAGCCTCCTGGCCCAGCATGGGCTCTATGCCCAACTCTGGTTGCGACACCAACAGGCCCAAGGGTGGTCACTCAGAGCCGAAGCGACTGCCAGCCGCCCCCCGTCCTTCCCGGCTCAGTAGGTAAACCTAGTCTGTCCTTTGGGTCCTTATTGCGCTCCATCGATTTTCCTTTGTTCTCGCGGGTTCCATGCTCAAGACCTACCGACAAATGCTGCGCGTCCTCGATCTCCATGCTCCAGACATGCAGAAACTGCTGCGGATCTCCCTGCTGGCTTCGGTCTTGGATGGTTTAATTTTTGCCCTGCTCCTGCCGCTGCTCCAGACGCTCTGGCAGGACCCCATTCCCCAGCAACGTCTGGTCTGGCTATTGCTAGGGATGGGGGGCTTGTTTCTGCTCGAAACGATTCTACGCTGGCAAGAGCTTACCTTTTCCTGGTTTACCGTTAACGATATTACCCACGACACCCGACTCCGGTTGGGTAAGCAACTGCGTCTAGTGCCTTTAGAATGGCTATCTGGCGAACGATCTGGCGATCTCAACGTGGTTTTGAATGGCAATGTCAGCGAAATCGTCATCTGGCTGGGAACCCTCTCCAGTACGATTGTACAAACTCTGGTTGTGCCATTTGTAACTATTTTTGTGGTGTTTTGGGTTGATTGGCGGCTGGCGTTGGCGATCGCCCTGCTTTTCCCCCTTGCCATTCCAGCCTATCGCCAGATTCGCAACCTCACCCTCCACTCCAGCCGTGCCGTGGCCCAGGCCGATGCTGATACAGCCTCCCGCATCATTGAATATGCCCAGGGAATGCCTGTGTTTAGGGCCACTCGTCAGGTAGGGGAACAGGCCGAACGGCTGCATCGGGCGATCGAAACTCAACATCAACTCCAGCGCCGGGGCAACCTGCGCCTGACCCTGCCCCAGCTCGCCCTAGCCGCCTGTGTGGAGTTAGGAATTTTGGCCCTTCTGGGGCTCGGCTTGTTGCTCCTATCAGGCAGTTTTGCAGAGGGTCTTTCCAGTGCCAGCCTGCTCGGGGTGATGCTCATTGCCGTTCGCTTCAGTGAGCCCCTCTCTGTTTTTGCCAGTTTTGCTAGCGTCTTTGATCTGGTCGAAGTGGCCCTTGATCGAATTGATCGTCTATTGTCTGTTCCGCCGCTACCCAGCCCCTCTAGCTCGCCTCCCCTCCAGGGCTATGACATCGAATTTGACCAGGTGAGTTTCACCTATCAAGGCCAGACAACCCCCGCCCTGCGCGACATCACCTGCCACCTGCCAGAGCGCAGTCTCACTGCCCTTGTGGGTGCCTCTGGCAGCGGCAAAAGCAGCTTGGTGCGGTTGCTTATGCGCTATGCCGATGTCCAAGCAGGCGCGATTCGCCTGGGCGGGGTGGATGTGCGGCAGCTTGCCCCTGAGATCTTGTTGCAGCAAATTGCAGCCGTGTTTCAAGAGGTCTATTTGTTTGATGACACGATCGCCCAGAACCTACGCCTGGGCAAGCCCAATGCCACCCCGACAGAACTAGAGGCCGCTGCCCACGCTGCCCATTGTCACGGGTTCATTGAGCGGCTTCCCCTCGGCTACGATACCCCCCTGGGAGAAGCCGGAGCTACGCTATCCGGGGGGGAACGCCAGCGTCTTTCCATTGCCCGTGCCATTCTCAAAGATGCTCCCATTGTGCTCCTAGACGAACCCACATCGGCCCTGGATACAGAAAGCGAAGCGGTGGTACAGCAGGCGATCGATCAACTGGTTCACCACAAAACAGTCGTGGTCATTGCCCATCGGCTTTCGACAATTAAAAGTGCAGATCAAATTCTCGTCTTAGATACGGGTCAAATAATTGAACAGGGCACCCACGATAGCTTGATAGACCAAAACGGCAGCTATGCTCGCCTCTGGCAGTCCCAACAGCAAGCTAGGCAGTGGCGGCTAACGGGGGAATACTGACCGGCCATCAAAATGATAAACTGCCCGGTTTCCATTGTGAGCCCTGTCCGTCATTGCGCGATTGCCTTCGCTGACTTTCAGCTGCCCTGCTATCAATCTTGCTCTGCCCAGAAGATCGATCGCCAAGTCATCACCATTCTATCCTTGAGAAGCCAAAGCAAATTCCAAGGGGTAACACCCCGAGAAGCTGCCCACAGCTAGTAGGTAGTCAGGGCTGAATTGGGGAACTAAAGAAGTGTATTGTGCGCTGTTCAAGTTCCCCATGCCGAAGAAGAAATATATCGTGTCGCTCGACAACGAAGAACGCCAGCAGCTTGAAGAGTTCATTAGTCGAGGAAAGCATGGAGCCAGAGCGCTGGCTCGTGCTCGAATTTTGCTCAAAGCCGATGTAAATCATGCCAAAGGCGGCTGGTGTGATCAACAAATAGCAGATGCCTTAGATGTGGGAACCTCCACCATAGAGCGGACCCGCCAGAAGTTTGTAGAACAGGGCCTCGAAGCGGTTTTGACTCGGCAACGAGGGTCTCGAATCTATCAGCGTCTATTGGATGGCAAGCAGGAAGCTGAGTTGATTGCCATCGCCTGTGGTGAAGCCCCTGAGGGTCGAAGTCGTTGGACCTTACGGTTACTGGCTCAGAGGATGGTAGCTCTCAATTATGTTGAGGATATTTCCTACGAAACGGTGAGACAAACGCTAAAAAAAACAAGCTTCAGCCTTGGCGAAAAGACTGCTGGGTAATTCCGCCTGAGGCCAATGCCGCTTTTGTCTGCCAGATGGAAGAGATTCTGGAGCTGTATCACCAGCCCTTAGACCCTGAGCAGCCGTTGGTTTGTTTCGATGAGAGCAGCAAACAGCTCGTCAGTGAAACTCGCTCTCCTATTCCCGCAGAGCCCGGCAAACCCGAGCGCTATGACCATGAGTACAAACGTGAAGGAGTGAGCAACTTGTTCATGTTCTTTGCTCCGCTGCTGGCCTGGCGGCATGTCCATGTCACCGACCGTAGAACGCAAAATGACTTCGCCATTGAGATGAAATATCTGGTCGAT
>JAAUQQ010000033.1 GCA_012032745.1 Synechococcales cyanobacterium RM1_1_8 | reverse complement strand
ATTGAAAAACCGCAGTGTTTCTTGGTAAATGCCCAAATAGAGACCCAATTGTTGGCTCCACAGCAAACCCTCTTCGTTTGCTTCTAGCGCTTGGTAGATGCCATCCAGCAAGTGGAAGCCTTGTAATTCCAGCGAATGGGGATCGAACCAGAAGTAATCTGGCGTGCGGAAAATGTCTTGGTAGAGCTGCTTTTTTAGGCCGCGATCGATTTGGGCCGTGGAATCTGATAGCAGTTCAACAATGATATTGGGATATTTCCCACCCTCTTCCCATACAACCCAGCTCTTGCGAGGTCGCTTTTCATCATTCAAAACCACAAAAAAGTCTGGACCGCGAAAGTCCTCAGTCTTCTTTTGCCGCTGGCTGTAGTAGACCGTTAGATTGCCCGCTGCAAAATAGTCTGTGCGGTCTTTCCAGAGCCAGTCGAGACATTTCAACAGCAGAATCATCTGCTGCAAATGGAGGGAGCTTTCCAATTGAGGTTCGTTACTACCTAGATTGCCAGGTGGAAACTGGACAGCCTCTTGCAGGGGCTGATGCTGAGGTTTTGGAGTGGAGTCAATCGCTGAGCTGGTCATCAGCTAGTCTCATGCCAGGGTTTTCTTATTGTAGCGAGCCTTTCTCCCATTCTAGAAAGCGTCCTGATTGGAATGGCTTATCGCTGACGGGCCAAGGCCATCACGGTCTCAACCGTCAAATCTGGAATCAGCGCCAAGGTCGGCAGTGCTTCTGCACCGGCAAAAATCATTGGCAGCTCACCGCCCTGCCAAACCCAAACCTTCTGCTGCTGAATGTCAATCAGCCAAGCCAGCTTTGTGCCATGGGCTAAGCAATGCAAAATCTTGTTCTGTAGCTTGACCGTGCTTTGGCCTGGCGAACGAATTTCAATCAGCCATTCCGGTGGACCTTCAATGGGGCCATCCTCTTCAGGAATGTCGGCAATTGCCATGACCGCAATATCTGGCACAGGTGAAGAAGGTGGCACGATGCAGCGCAGTTCCTGAATCGCTTCATAGCCATCAGCCTGGTCATTGATCAGATTGACTAAGTTTCGCTGTAGGCGAGAGTGAAACAGCGTTGGCATCGGTTTTTGCTCCGCCTTGCCTTCCAAAAATTCCCAGGCTGGTGATTCCTCAATGTCGCCTTGATTGAGGAATTCTGTTAACGGGCTGGTGGTCGTTGTGATGGATGGCATTCGCTAGAGACTCCACCGAAAAAGCTGTGAACCCCGATAGGTTTAGTGTGGCTCAAAACCATCATTTTGGGTAACGCCTAGAGCTGGCCAAAGCCTTTCTTTTTCTTGTTTTTCTTTTTCTTGCCACCGCCGCCTTGACGGAAGCCGGGGCGTCCACCGCCGCCAAACATGCCGCCCATGCCGGGCATTCCGCCGCCCATGCCGGGCATTCCACCGCCCATGCCAGGGATTCCACCAAAGCCGCCGGGCATTCCGCCCTGGCCCATTTGCTGCATCATGGCCCGCATTCGCGTGAAGTTGCTAATCAGCTCACTGACGGTCTTGTCCGTGTGGCCGGAGCCCTTGGCGATGCGGCGGCGGCGGCTGGGGGTGCTGGAGAGCAAATCAGGATTCTTACGCTCTTCTTTGGTCATGGAGCCGATGATGGCTTCCACTTCCTTGAGCTTGGCTTCGCCCTGCTCTAGCTGGTCTGAGGAGATCTTGTTCATTCCCGGAATCATTTTCATGATGCTGCCCAGGGAGCCCATGTTTTTGAGCAGACGCATTTGCTTAACGAAGTCATCGAAGTCGAATTGCGCTTCGAGAATCTTCTTCTGCATTTTTTCGGCATCGGCGATGTCGAATTCTTCCTGGGCCTTTTCCACCAGGGTGAGCACGTCGCCCATGCCCAGGATGCGGGAGGCCATGCGATCGGGGTAGAAGGGTTCTAGGGCCTCAACTTTCTCGCCGACGCCGATGAACTTGATCGGCTGGCCGGAGATGGTGCGAATGGAGAGGGCTGCACCACCGCGAGCATCGCCGTCCATTTTGGTGAGAATTGCCCCGGTAATGCCGATCTTGTCGTGGAAGCTGCGGGTGAGGCTGGCGGCCTCTTGGCCGGTCATGGCATCGACGACTAGCAGGATTTCGTCGGGGTTGATGGCGGCTTTGATGTTGGCCAGCTCGTCCATCAGGTTGTCGTCGATTTGCAGACGACCGGCGGTATCGACGATGACGGTGTCGATACCGTCTTCCTGGGCTTTGGCGACGCCCTGGCGAGCAATTTCCACCGGGTCTGCATCGCCGCCCATTTCGAAGACGGGGACGTTGATCTGTTTGCCCAGGGTGATGAGCTGGTCGATCGCCGCAGGTCGGTAAACGTCTGTGGCGACCATGAGGGCGGAGCGGTTTTCTTTGCGCAGGCGCAGGGAGAGCTTGGCGGTGGCGGTGGTTTTGCCGGTGCCTTGGAGGCCCGCCATGAGGACGACGGTGGGGCGATCGCCTTCAACCTGGGCGAGGGGAGCATTGCTTTCGCCCATGAGCTTGACTAGCTCATCGTTGACGACTTTGATGAATTGCTGGTCGGGGCGGACGCCTTTGACGACTTCGATGCCTTGGGCGCTTTCTTTGACATCGGCGATGAAGTCTTTGACGACCTGGAGGTTGACGTCGGCTTCGAGCAGGGCGCGACGGACTTCGCGCAGGGCGTCGGAGATGTTGTCTTCGCTGATTTTGTCGTTGCCGCGCAGCTTAGTCCAGGCTTGTTCTAGGCGATCGGAGAGGGCGTCAAACATGATGGTTGTTGTTCTGGGGGCTCTGGGGCGGCTGGGGCTGGCGACGGCTGGCAGTCAGCGGTTCACTTCTCTTAGCTATCATAATCGCTCCCCAGGGGCAAGACAGGATGGGCTGACGGCGCGCTGCGTTTTACAATTGGTTAAGATTTCATCCTGCTCCACCCCTAGATCGAGGCATACCCCCCACAGTGACTGCCCAGACCAACGCCAAAACCGCCGCCCAGACCGCTGCCCAGAATGCCGCTCTGGCCCGCACCCAACGCCTCAGCCTGGGTCACATCTGGCGTGATAGCCTGACGGTCTTTTGGGGCGATTGGCTGGATTTGCGATCGCGCATCACCCAAGTCGCCGCCTCTGGCCTGATCTCCCCCCTGATCTACATCGTCGCCTTCGGCCTCGGCCTCGGCAGCTCGATCAACGGCTCCGGCGGCATCAGCCCCGAATATCCCAACATCAGCTACCTGGAATTCATCCTCCCCGGCATGGCTGCCCTCTCCGCCATGGCCATTAGCTTCGGCGGCACCACCTTCTCGATCTGTGGCGAACGTTTGTTCTCCAAAACCTTCGAGGAGATGCTGCTGCTCCCCGTCCACCCCCTCTCCCTGCACATCGGCAAAATCATGGCGGGCATCCTGCGGGGCTTGATGACCTCCGGCTCCGTTGCCCTGGTGGCCATCCTCTTCACCCAGCGGCTCTGGAGCTTCCTCAACCCGCTGTTCTGGCTGGTCTTGGTGCTCAACTGTGCCGTCTTTGCAGGCATCGGCGTGATCGCGGGCCTGCGGGTCAAATCCTTGGAAAGCGTCGGCCTCTACAACAACTTTTTGATTGTCCCCATGTCGTTCCTCGGGGCGACGTTCTTTGATCCCTCGACCCTGCCTGGCATCCTCAAAGGGGTTGTCTATTGCCTGCCCCTCACCTATGCCACCACCGCACTGCGGGCAGCGGCCTATCGCCCCCTGGCCGACTTTCCCTGGCTCAATCTCTTGGTCCTCGGCGGCCTTGCCCTTCTCCTCTGCTGGGCCGGAGCCTACCAATTCTCCCACCAGCAGGACTAGCATGGATTTCCGGCGACTCTTTTACTTCGCCGCCGCTGGCCGCCCAACGGCGGCGGGCCTCTCTACCCCGGCTGCGAGGGAACGCTTGATCAAATCCTCTGGAGCGCAGCGCCGGGTCAGCAACGCGATGGAATCGTCCGGGGACTACCGCATCGAACTGCGCCGGGCCCAGCCCCAGGATCTCCCCGCCCTGACCAATTTGCTGACCCAGTGTTTTCACAGCGCCCAGCGCCCAGCCTTTTGGTTTGAATCAATCTTGCGCTTCAGTATCCAAGAGGATTTGCGCCAGCGCCTTCAGTATCCCGGTGCAAAACAGGCTTGCTGGGTCGCCGTCTGCCTGCCCCAAGCCCCAGAGCGCTCCGGGCCTGAGCGTTTGGTCGGGACGGTGGAACTGGGCATGCAATCGTCCTTTGCCCTGAGCTGGCCCTTGAGCCTAGAGGCTTGGCTTGCACCCAGCCACCAGTTTCTCTATATCTCGAACTTGGCAGTGGATCCGGGCTACCGTCGCCGGGGCATTGCCCAGAAGCTGCTCCAGCGATGTGAAGAAACCGCTCGGGGCTGGAATCAAAGACGGCTCTATCTCCATGTTCTAGAGAGTAACCAGGCTGCTAGGAGGCTTTACAGTCTGGCTGGGTTTCGCTTCGAGCGGCCCGATCCATCCCTTGAGTCGATGCTGTTGAACCGCGATCGCCGCCAACTCTGGCGCAAGTCCCTGAGCTACCCCGGTGCTCCCCTGCCTAAGCGACCAGAGTCTAAGCGGCCAGAAGAGACCTAGGCCGCATCGGAAAACGGATTCGCATGGTCCGCTGTTCCAGCGTTGCTGCCCCCAGGCTGCCGCATCTCCCCGATCGATTGACGCATGGCATGGACCAACTGCTGCTGCTGGCGCTCCAACTCCAGCAGATGGTTCATCTCCCCCATAGCCTCGTGCAACTGCTGCTTGAGGCCATTGAGAAAATCCTGAACGGGATGGAGCACCGCGCGATAGGCATCCCCCAGGCCGCCACCGCCACCGCCCAAGCCCGCCTGGAAAGCGGCATCGAATTTATCTAGCTCTTCCTTCACCGCCCGCTGCTCCGAGGTCTTGGCCTCGATTTTGCCCGCCAGCTCCCGCAGCTTGACCTCCATCTCCTGGAGTTCGCCATTGACATGGTCGAGCTGCTGCTTTTGCTGGGCGGCATCGGCTTCGAGTTGGGCCAGCACCGGAGCTAGGTCCGCTGCATTGCGCTGCTCTCCTCCCTCGGGGTGAGCCCTGCCCTGGCGGCGGGCCAAAATCGTTTGGTGTTGCTCCAGAATCGTCAGGCGCTCATGGAGCGTGCGGCGCTGGTCAACCATGGACTCATCCAAGATCCGGTAGCTGTCCTGCTCATCGGCCAGCTCCGTCGAGAGCGTCAGCCGATCAAATTCGCTGGCTTCCCCCATGCGGACCTGGATCGCTTCGATCGCCTGCAACTGAAGCCGCAGCTCTTCTTCTTGGTCGTTGACGAAATTGTAGGTCCGGTCATAGTCCCGCCGGAGGTCTTGGACTTTGGTTTCCAGCTCCCCAAGGGGCATGTTGTCCAGGGCTTCATAGTCGATCTGTCTGGAGATCTCGGGATCTAGGCCTCCGGCCAAATGGGCGAGCTGCTTTTGCAGGAGCTGCTGGGCCTTGAGCTGTCGCTGGAGGGTATCGCTGTACTGCTGCTTGGTGCGCAGCTCCCGGCGCAGGCCATCGGCTTCGGCCTGCATCTGGGCCAGGGCAGACTGTCCCTCATGCCAGCTTTGCCAGTGCGATCGCAGCGATGCCAACTGTTCCGCCGTACTGCCGTCCCGATGGTCCTGACTGCCCTGGCCCGCCTGATCAGCGAGCTGCCAATATTCATCCAACACAGGCTGCTGGCCATTGACCTGCTCGGTAATGCCATACATCCGACCCTGGAGGCCCTCCGCCGTCGCCATGGAACCGGAGAGCGCATCGAGCTGGGACTGAAGCAGGCTGACCTGCTCTTCATCCAGCAGCCCCCCGCCCCCGCTGGATTGGTTTTGGACATTGGCCCAGGCCTCATCGATGGCAGCCTGCTTTTCTTCGAGCTCCGCACGCAGTCGCTGGGCCTCGTTGCGCATGCTGTTCACTTCTTCGCGCTGTTGCTCCAGTCGGGCAACCTCTTCGTCCATCTGCTGGACCTGCTCTTCGCGCTGCTGAAGTTCAACTTCGCGCTGGTTGAGCATTTGGGACTGATAGGTCAGGGATTCTTTCCACTGCTCGATATCTTCATCCTTGCCCTTGAGCTTGCCCTGGAGGGTGGCATGGGTGCGGAGGATGTTGATAATGTCGCGGGTGGCGCTTTGGACCCGGCGCACATCGTTGCCGCTGAGTTCGGCCAGGACCAGGGCACCCGAGCCGCGATCGCCCGCCTTATCCGTATAGACGATGTTGCTGTCCCCAGTCAGCGCTTTCCAGCCCTCGTCGGGGCCTTTCTGGCAGGCTAGCAGCCGCAAGGCAGTCTTGCTGCCCCCCAACAGGCCACCGCTTTTTTTCTCTACTTCTGCCAGATACTGCACACCAATATCCTCTCAAACATAATCAAGGTTGACTTTGAACGGACTGCCGAGAACGGACTGCCGAACGGGTTGGCTCCAGGGCTGCCGAGCGGCGAGCTCAATCGGTGAATTGACGACCCGTCCGTTAAACGACCCGGTCTTCTGAAGGAACTGTAGCTTAAACATTCCCCTTGGGAGAACCGGTCAAACGACTGGACCGGGTGGATGCTCAGGTTTCGTGGGCCCACGCCACCCTCAATCCTGAACCGGCAATCCTGAACCGGCAATCCTGAACCGGGCCCCTGCCGCACCCTCACCATGAGCCTTGCCATTCTAGGGCCCCAATCTCAGAAATTTCAGGCTGCTCTGGGAGTGGGGGAACGAGGCGGAAGGTACCCACGAATAAGTAGACTCAGTTATCTAGGCCGGATCGGTTGCCCGAAACTTTTAGTCTTCGCTCACAGAATATCTAATAAAAACCCGCTTGTCAGTGATCTATTCTGCAATGGCTTCCCCGCTGCTTTCCGGTCGCTCCCCCGTTGCTCTCCCGCTTCGCTGCCCCATGCCATGCCAGGACCATCTCCATGCAAGGACAATTGTTTGAAACCGATCTTCCCAGCCTGCTAAAACAGATCGCCCTGGCCCAGAAAACCGGTGAACTCTGGATCGAAACCCCTGGTCTGGGGCCTTGGCAGACCCCAATGCCCCTGGGCCAGGGGACAGAGAATGGCCTGGTTGCTTGCCACTGGCTGGTGAGCTTCTTCCAAGGGAAGCTGCTCCATGCCAGCCGCTGGGGCGATCGCACCCAGCGGCTCCAGGACTGTCTCCAGCGCCTGGCGATCGCCCTGCCCGGCCTCCGCAGCAGCGCCGATGGTTCTCCCAGCCCGCACCCCAGCCCGCACCCCAACCTGCACCAGTCGCCCGAGTACGAACTGCTTTGGAACCTGCTGGAGCAAAAGCACATCAGTCCGGAACAGGCCGGGGCGATCGCCCGCCAGCTCAGCGAAGAGACTCTGTTCGAGCTGGCCAACCTCCCCCAGGGCTGCTTCACCTTCCTGGCCGCCACCCATCCCATTCCCCACTTCACCGCCCTGCCCACCCTGGCCCTGCTCCAGCGTCTGGAGCGCAAATGCCTCCAGTGGCAAAAGCTCTATCCCACCATTCGCAGCCTGGATCAATGCCCCTTGCTGCTCGATGGCAGTGCCCTGGAGGCCCACCTGCCCAGCCAATCCCGCCTGGCCCTATCCCAATGGGCCCAGGGCGAAACCTCCCTGCTGCGCCTGGCCCGCCACCTCAACCGCCACCCGGTCTCCATCGCCCTCGCCATCCATCCCTATCTCCAAGCAGGCTTTGTCAAACTCTGCCCTGCTTCCGCCTCCCGCCTCCCGTCCTGGGCCGCCGCCGTCAGGCCTGGAGATCGCCCAGCCCAGGGGCAGCCCCCAGCCCCCACCATCGCCTGCATCGACGAAGATCCGGAGCGGTTGAGTTCACTGCGCCAAACCCTCACCGCCGAGGGGTATGGGGTTCGGTGCTACGGTGAGGCGATCGCCGCCCTAGCCGCCCTAGCCCAACAGCCTCCAGACCTCGTACTCTGCCACCTAAAGCTGCCCGACCTCAGCGGAGACCAGCTCTGTGCCATGTGGCGTCAAATTCCAAAATTTCGCCAAGTTCCCATCATCTTGACCCTGGCCACCCCCGATTTTCCCCACCGGCTTCGTATCCAAGCGGCCCAAGCCACAGACTACCTACAGCGGCCCTGGGAGCGGGATGAACTGCTTATGCTTCTGGGGAAGTATATTAGACCTGTTCCCAGCCTTAGGCCGCTCCTGCCCCAGGTCTGGCAGGCTGATGCTTTACAAGGCAAATTGGGGCATGATAGCGGTGAAGCCAAATTGACCTCCAAAAATTAACGCTCTGCCGCTTCCCCAGTGACTTGGCCAGCGCGTTGAGGCAATCGGAGAGATTTCTACCATAGGCGACTCAGGCGGCACCTTTGCCGCGCTTCTGCTTTAGCTTTGCATATTCCGTGCTTGGTTAAAGCCTGTATTGGTGCAGCGCCAGTTGTTTCTAACCTGCTTCCCGCAAATGTTAGCTACTCTCCAAACGGGAAAATCTCAAAGGTCCACAATGAGTACAGTCTTGGTGGTTGAAGATAGCCCTACTCAACGGGAGATGATCACAAACCTCCTGCGGGGCAGTGGGCTTGAAGTTTCAGTCGCCATGGACGGGGTTGAAGCCCTTGAGCACATTCAGACCCATCCGCCCGACATCGTCATCTTAGACATTGTTATGCCCCGCATGAATGGGTATGAACTCTGTCGTCGTCTCAAAAGTGATCCAATTACCCAGGCGGTGCCTGTGGTGATGTGCTCCTCCAAGGGGGAGGAGTTTGATCGCTACTGGGGAATTAAGCAGGGCGCAGATGCCTACATTGCTAAACCGTTTCAGCCGACGGAGCTGGTGGGTACTGTCAAGCAGCTACTGCGGGGCTAACGACGAACTACCATGGCAAGCAACCGTAACCCTGATTTTTTAACGGGCCCAGACCAGGTTTCCGAGATTCAGCAGCTCGAAACCCCCGAGGGTGAGCTCTACCTCAGATTTTATGTTCCATCAGGGGAAGAGTTTGCCTTGCCTGCGGTGGGCATTCGCGAGGCCCTGTTCCAGTCACCGGAGCGCATTACGCCAATCCCCAATGTATCACCTCTGCTCCTGGGAACACTCAATGCCCGAGGCCGGGTGATCTGGGTGGGCGACCTGGGCCAGTTCCTGGGCGACAGCACGGCGCTGAACACCGATAAGCCTGAGCTACATGTGGTTGCCATTGAGGAGCAAGATGCGATGTTGGGCCTCGTGATTGACAGCATTGTGGGGATGACTTGGCTGAGCCCAGAGGCCCTGAAAATGCCCCAAAATATTCCCAATGCCATGGCTCCTTTTATTTTGGGGGAGTGGCTGCTGCAAGAGGGAGATGAGGAGAAGCGTTTGAGGCTGCTGGATCAAGCTGCGATTCTCAACTCTGCCCGTTGGGGCACCTAGGGGGCGAGCTGGCTGGGGCCAACGGGCTGGGGCAAAGTTAATTTGGGTGGGTCTTGTGGGTTGGCGATTGGCCTGCTGGTTTGCAGCAGTGAAATTGCAGGATAGGCAGGGTTCGGTTGGTTGGTTTGCGCTGAAGTTGAGGAGACTCCAAGATGTCCTATAAGCAGGCTGAGCTGGCCTACATGCAAGGCAAGTACGATCAAGCTGCGGAGCTGATCGAGCCGCTGATTCATTCCAACCCCGATGATCCGAAGGTGCGTTTGCTGCGGGGTCATATTTACTGCTACGGGCTTCAGCAGTACAGCAGGGCCTTGGCGGATTATGAGGCTGTCACTAGCCTGACCCAGGATCCATCGTTCATCGATTATGCCAATCAGGGAGCCCAAGCCTGCCATGAATTTGGGGCGAGTTCGGGGGCAGTGGCGGTTCAGGAGAGGCCTGTGGAGGCCGAGGATGGCGATTGGGCTGAGGATTTTGGGGAGGATGGGGGTGGTTTCCTTAGTTTTGAGGAGGGTGAGTTTGCGAATACGTCGGGGCGCAGTGGATTTGGGTCTAGTGGACCAGGCTCCAGTGGGCTAGGGCGCAGTGGAGCTGCGGCCCAGGCCCCTGGAGAGGATGACTTTGGCTTTGGGGATAACTTTGACTTTGATCCGCCCTTGGGTCAGCCCGAGGCGGCGATCGCCAACTCCCCCTTTGACTCACCCCAGAACTCACTCCAAAACTCCCCCCAGCCAGCCTCCGAAACTCCCGATTTTCCCAGCGACCCTTCCCCCAGCGCCAGCTTTGACCTCGGCGATGTCTTCGACGAGGGCCTGGCCCTGGACAGCGATGAATTTTCCGCTGGCAACCCCTTCGGCATGGCGGACGACGGGGCTAGGGGGCCTGACAATCTCTTCGAAGATCCCCTGGCGGAGGATGACAATCTGTTTTCCCTCTCGGGGGAAGAGCAGCGCTGGGTTGCGGATGCAGCCGATGAATCCGCTGCCTTTGAGGCAGCGGATGAGCTGTTTGACTCTTCCCCTGGCCTAGAGCCGGAACTGTCGGGGTTTGAGGCCCCGGTATTTGAGGCCCCGGTATTGTCAGGGCAGGGCAATGGGCAGGGCCTGGGCAACAGCCGCAATGCATCGGCTCCAGCGTCGGCCCCAGGGGCTTCAGCTTCCTCCAGGCGGGGCAGCGCCCCCGAGGCGACCCTGTTTGTGGATTCGGACAATTTGGATGAATTTGAGGGCGGTGATTCGGGCAGCTTTGCCCTCTCCCAGGGGGAGGGCGAAACCTTGGACATGTTCTCGATGGATGACGCGGCCCTAGAGGGTGAAATGGTGACCTTTACTGGCTCAGGTGTTGACCAGGGCGGGGCGGACCGGGGGCAGCAAAATCATCGCCCAGGGGGGGGCGATCGCACCTTCGGCTCGGAACAAGCCTTCGATTTCGAAGCTGACCTTGGGGCGGAGGGCTCCAGGCTGATCGAGGATCTGGATGCGGAGATGGCAGCGGTGGATTTTGCCGTGGCGGATCTGCCCAGCCCGGAGCTGGGGGGGAGTGAGCTGAGCGGGGGAGATTCCACGGGCGGCGATACGGGTGGCCGTTCCGATACCGATTTCCTCAATGAGTTTGATGCTTTTGATGACTTTGGGGGGCTCTCAGATTTTGACCTAGCGGAGGATTCCATCGGCTTTACCAGCCCCGCCCCCAGCAGCGGTTTTGACATTCCCTCAGGCGATTTCAACGGCGCTGACGATCTGAGTAGCTTTACTGTCGGCACAGATGACCTCGGCAGTGGCGCTGATTCCGTTTGGGGTGAGGGGAATTTGCCCTCGTTTGCCCCGGCGGAGGCAGCGGAAATTGAACCGGCGGTGGCGGTGGGCCAGGGCATGTTTGCCCCCCTGGAGAATGCTTCCTTTGGCACCAAGCGCACCGTGCTGGCCGGGGCAGCGGGGCTGGCCGCTGTGTTGGGTGTCCTGGGCACCAGCGTGGCCTTGAAGGCCGCAGTGCCCGAAGCGGAACAGCGGGCCAAGGTGGCCCCGATCGCCCTCGCCCTGGCGGGGGGCATTGGCGGCATGGTGGGCTCCACGCTGGTGGGCGAGCTGATTCGTCGCCAGGTGCGGCGCACCACGGAGGATTTGCAGACACAGTTCTCGAAGGTGGTGCAGGGGAATTTCAATACCCAGGCAACGATCTATTCGGAAGATGAGCTGGGTCAACTCTCTGCGGGCTTCAACAACATGTCGCGGGTGATTTTGGCCACCACCAAGGAAGCCCAGCGCAAGGCCGAAGAGCAAGAACAGCAGAAGGAAGACCTGCAACGTCAGGTGATCCGCCTGCTGGATGATGTGGAGGGCGCGGCTCGGGGCGACTTGACGGTTCAGGCCGAGGTTACTGCCGATGTGTTGGGGGCCGTGGCGGATTCCTTTAACCTGACGATTCAAAACCTGCGGGAAATTGTCTTGCAGGTGAAGACCGCCGCCACCCAGGTCAACAAGGCATCCTCGGAGAACGAGACCTTTGCCCGCAGTCTGTCCTCCGATGCCCTGCGCCAGGCCGAGGAGCTGGCGGTGACGCTGAACTCGGTGCAGATCATGACGGACTCGATTCAGCGGGTGGCCGACAGCGCGCGGGAGGCGGAGGAAGTGGCCCGTACGGCTTCGGCCACGGCCCTGCGGGGCGGTGAAGCGGTGGAGAAGACCGTGGCGGGGATTCTGCAAATTCGGGAAACCGTGGCGGAGACCACGCGCAAGGTCAAGCGCCTGGCGGAGTCTTCCCAGGAGATTTCTAAGATTGTGGCTTTGATCTCGGCGATCGCTTCTCGCACCAACCTCCTGGCCCTCAACGCCAGTATCGAGGCAGCCCGCGCCGGGGATGCCGGGCGTGGCTTTGCCATCGTGGCCGATGAAGTGCGTCAATTGGCCGATCGCGCCGCCAAGTCCTCGAAGGAAATTGAGCAGATTGTCCTCCAGATTCAAGGGGAGACTGGCTCAGTGATGGTGGCCATGGAGGAAGGCAACCAGCAGGTGAGCACCGGCATGAAGCTGGCAGAGCAAGCCAAGCGTTCCCTGGATGACATCATTCAGGTGTCCAATCGCATTGACCAACTGGTGCGATCGATTACGGCGGACACCGTCGAGCAGACGGAGACCTCTCGCCAGGTGGCCCAGGTGATGCAGTCGGTGGAACTGACCGCCCAGGAGACGTCTCAGGAAGCCCAGCGGGTGTCGCGATCGCTGCAAAACCTCGTGGGCGTCGCCAGCGATCTGCAAACCTCCGTAGAGCGGTTCCGGGTGGAGGAGTCTGAAGCCATGTAGGGAGTCTTCATCGTTATTCAGCCTTTTAGGGAATATTTAAGGACAATCATGTCCAGTCCCTTCTCCAGCAGCATCAATTCGCCAGCATCACCAGCCCCCATCAGCAGTTCAGCGTAAGGCACAGAGCCCCATGGAGCCAGAACAGCGGCAGCGCATTATCGGATACTTCCTGGCAGAGACCCAGGAGTACCTCGAACTCCTTGAGCCAGGCATGGATGACTTGGCCGGAGCCCTGGCGGACGAGGAGCGCATCAGCGAACTCTATCGGGCGGCCCATTCGATTAAGGGCGGAGCTGCCATGCTGGCGCTGGATGGCATCCAGCGAGTGGCCTACCGCTTGGAAAGCACGCTTAAGTTTATGAAAAACAACCCGGTGACCACCAGCCGGGAGATCGAATCCCAGTTGTTGACGGCGGTGCTGGGCATCAAGCGTTTGGTGGGGGAAGTGAGCGAAACCCAGGACAACATGACCGCCCAGACCTCAGCGGCGGTCTGGGCCGAGGTTGAGCCCACCTTTGATCGTTTGGACCAGGTTCTCCAGGCCCAGGTCGATGGCGTTGCCCCAGCCCCGGCAGCGGCCCCGGCAGCGGCCCCGACAGTCGTACCGGCAGCGGCTGGATTGGACGATGCGGGGTTCGATTTAGATGCCGCCTTTGCCTTGGATGATGTTAGCGATGCCAGTGCGGCGGAGCTGGATGAATTGTCGTGGGACGATATTGAAGATTTGACCAACCTGGGCGATGCTGCGACCCCGCTGGAAACAGCGGCGGATCGTCCCGGCATTGAGGGGCTCGATGCCCTGGCCAACCTGTTCGATGAGAATCCCCTGGAGGATGGCAGCGACTTTGCTTGGGAGCAGGATACGGTGACGGCTGGGGAGGGCGATCGCACCGATCCCTTTGGTCTAGATGCGAGCTTCGATGCAGGCTTGGAGGATCTGCCTCTGGATGACTTAGAAGATCTTGACAGCTCCCCGGCGGCGAGCAGTGGCCTCGCGGGTCGGGCGGCGGCGGCCAGCCGCAACGGCGGCGCGGGCCGTGAGCTGTCTATGATGGATGAGCTGTTTGGGGATGGCCTGGGGGACTGGTCTGACCGGGGCGACGGGTCTGACCTGGGTGACGGCCTGGATGACGGCCTAGGCGAGGATCTAGAGGACGACTTTAGCGAGGATCTGTTTGAGGACGATCGGGCGGGTGGCCTGGGGGCTTCTGGTCCAGAGGCCAGTGATGACTTCCTCGCCGACCTGGCCAGGGACATCGATGGGGAGGCTGGGAGAGGGCCTGGGGAGCCTCAGCCCAGGAGCCCGCTGGATCTCGCTGCTTCCGCGATCGAGGCCGATCGGCCTCCAGACGACGGTGATGAGCTTTCAGAGTTTGATCGACTGTTCGAGCCAGAGGGCGATCCTTCGGAGCTTGGCAAAGCCGATCGCCGGCCCGATGTCTTCGCCGCCAATTCAGCCCGCGAGCGAGCCCACAGCCCGACCCAGGCCAGTCGTTCCCAGGCCAGTCGTTCCCGGCCCAGTGCCCCGCCCCCGACCCTTGATTTCGCTGTTCCAGAGTTCGGCGCTGTACCGGGGTCTGACGCTGCCCAGGAGTATGAAGCCGTTGAGGATGGCGATGGCTTGCTGGCCTCCCAGGCGCAGTTGCAAGGCGAGTTACAAGGTGACTTTAGCGCTGCCCTGGATGGGGAGTTGACCGAAGCTGATACCTGGGTCTCAGAGCAGGCTGCGAACCAGGCCGCGAACCAGGCTAGCCCTGGATTCACCCTGGAGGAACCCCCGGCTGAAGAATCGCTGGAGCTGGCCATGACTGGAGCCCTAGGGGTCGATTTGGACGAGCTGGGAGAGCCTGGGGATTTTGCCGCCGCCCTGGAAGCGGAACTGGAGAGCGATCTCTTGCTGGAGGCTGCCCCAGATCGACCTGGGCCAACTCGGCCAGCCCCAGGTGAGGCAGATTTGAATGGGGAAGATTGGCATGGCGAAGACCTTGCCAGAGCAGATGACGAGCTGAGCTTGGCAACAGCCGACTCCCTAGAAGACCTGCTCGATTCCTTGGAAGAGCCTGCTCCCCCAGCCATTGGCCACCGCCCGCCCGCCGATGAGTCCAGCAGCAGCGGCGGCTTTGTGGATGAACTCAGCGATCTCGATGATTTTCTCGATTCCACCGAAATTTTCCCCCACCCCGCTGCGGCTGCGACTCCAGATTCGGCGTTTGATGACCTCGATAGTCTGCTGGATGAAATGGTTTCCTCGGAGGAATTCGGGGGCCAGAGGCAGATGCTCAGCCAGCCCGGCAGTGGCCCCGCACTGATCCAGCCGAGTGGCCAGTCGGGTAGCCAGTCGGGTGGCCAGGCCAGCAGCCAGTCCAGTCGTAACGCTTTTGACGATCTCGACAGTCTCCTGGAAGAGCCCAGCCTAGCCTCTGCTCCCGGCCCTTCCCCCCAGCGGGACGATGATTTTTCAGATATGGAGCGCTTGCTCCAGGGGACGGAATCCCTGGCTGGCCCGGTCCCAAGTGCCAAAGGGCGCGGCGCGGCGGCAGCTCCCCCTGCCAAAGCTCGCAGCCGGTCCCAGCGCCTGCGGGAGCAGAGTATGCGGGTGCCGATCAAAACCCTCGATAGTTTGAGCAACCTCGTGGGTGAGATGGTGGTGAACCGCAACTCCCTGGAGGGGGACCAAGAGCGCCTGAAGCAATCCATGGAGAAGCTGGTCAGCCATACCCAAAAACTGAGCGATGTGGGGCAGAAATTGCAGGATCTGTATGAGCGATCGCTCCTAGAAAACGCCCTGCTCAACAGCCGCCGCAAGGTCATGGGCCAGGATGGTGGTTCGGGTGCTGGCCAGAATGCTGGCCTCGCTACGGCGCTGTTGCCCGGCATCACGCCCACCAGCAGCGCCCTGGGCGACCTGGATGACCTGGACCTCGATAAGTTCACGGGCTTCCACACCCTCTCCCAGGACATCATTGAGCTGATTGTGCGCATTCGGGAATCGGCCTCCGACATCGACTTTTTGATCAGCGACTCGTTGGAGCAAGACACCCGCAACTTCCGCCAGACCACGGGGCAGCTAGAGGAAGAAGTGAAGCGATCGCGCATGGTGCCCTTTGCCCAAACCGCCGATCGCCTGCCCCGTGCCGTGCGCGACATCGCCCACAAATGTGGCAAGTCCGCCCGCCTCACGACGGAGGGCCAGGACACGCTGATCGACAAAATGTTGATTGAGCAGCTCCACGATCCCCTCACCCATCTGATCAACAACGCCGTCACCCACGGCATCGAACTGCCCCAGGAGCGAGCCGCCAGGGGCAAGCCCCGCGATGGTTCCATCCACCTTCAAGCCTTCTACCAGGGCAACCAAACGGTGATCTCCGTCGCCGATGATGGGGCGGGCATCAACCCCGAACAAATCAAACGCAAGGCCATCCAGCAGGGCCTCGTGCGCCCGGAGGATGCCGATGCCCTCAGCAAACAGCAGCTTTACGATTTTCTGTTCCACGCAGGCTTCTCTACCCGCGACCATGCCGATGCCTTTGCGGGCCGAGGGGTGGGCATGGATGTGGTCAAAACCCGCCTGAACGAGCTGCGCGGCACCGTGGTGATCGATTCGGAAATCGGCAGGGGCACCACCTTCACCATCCGCCTGCCCCTGACCCTGAGCATCACCAAGGCCCTGCAATGTATCAGCAACCGGGCTCGCATCGCCTTCCCCCTGGATGGTGTGGATGAGATGTTCGATATCCCCAAGGAGCAGATCATCACCGATGTGGAGGGCAACCAGTCCCTGCAATGGCGGGATATGACCGTGCCCGTGCGCGCCCTGTCGGATCTGCTCAAATACAACCGCACCATTGGCCGCAGCAGTGTCTATGCCGGTACAGCGGATGACGATACCCTGGCCCTGGTGCTGCTGCGCAGCGCCGGGGAATACCTCGCCGTCAGTGTCGATCGCGTCGAAGGCGAGATGGACATTGTGATCAAGCAGCTCGAAGGCCCCGTGCCCAAGCCAGCGGGCATTGCGGGGGCCACGGTCCTGGCCGATGGCCAGGTGATGCCCATTGCCGATGTGCTGGAGCTGATTGATATTTCCAAGGGGCGCACCCGCCAAGGGGCGGAGTCGATCTGGGAGGAGGAGAGCGCGATCGCCGTTGTGGCCGCCCCGGAGACCTCCAGCGATCCCCTGGTCTTGATCGTGGACGATTCGATCACCGTGCGCGAGCTGTTGTCCATGAGTTTTGCCAAAGCTGGCTACCGGGTGGAACAGGCCCGCGATGGCCAGGAGGCTTGGGAAAAGCTGCGATCGGGCCTGCCTTGCAACCTGGTGTTTTGCGACATTGAGATGCCCCGCATGACCGGCCTGGAGCTACTCGAAAAGCTGCAAACCGATGAGACCCTCAAGCAGTTGCCCATGGCGATGTTGACCTCCCGAGGGGCGGATAAGCACCGCCAACTGGCGGCGAAGCTGGGGGCGAAGGGCTATTTCACCAAGCCCTACCTGGAGGAAGCCCTGCTCGAAGCCGCCAATCGCTTGCTCCAGGGGGATGTGTTGTTGAATGGGGATGGAACGGCGGCCTAGGGGCTTGGGTTTTGGCTGGTTTGGCCGAGCAGGTTCAATAACCTCACAGATTCAATAACACTGGAGCATTCCGCTAGGATGGGCATGGGATAGCGCGCTTGCCTGCCCCATGCTGTTTTGATTGGACCTGTCTCCCATGATTCTCCCCGGCCTAGAAGTGCGTGTGATCAATCCAGACGATACCTACTACCAGTTTCAGGGCTATGTGCAGCGGGTCAGCGACGGCAGGGCGGCGGTGCTGTTTGAGGGGGGCAATTGGGATAAGTTGGTGACGTTCCGGCTGTCGGAGTTGGAGCCGGTTAAGTAAGGGTGATGGGTGATGGAAAGTAGTTTTGTACTATATGCTATGACCTATGACCCATCACCTATGACCTTCTTGATCTATGCGCCTGCCCTTGCCTCAGTTTGGGGTGCGCGATCGCACCCCAAATCACATTGCTGAAGTGGTAGAAACTTCGACGGTGGAGTTTTTGGCCCAATGTTTGGAGCCGGAGGATTTGGGGTTTCCGGCGATGCCGCCCTTTGGGAGCTGGGTGCGATCCCTCGATGAGGAGTCGGGCAATCAGATCTATGCCGTGGTTTACCATGCCACGACCTCGCCGATTGATTCGGTCCATCGGGCGCGGGCCTTGGGGATGACCATGGCGGAGCTGCGCGAAGAGCAGCCCCAGATTTTGCGATGTTGCAGACGGAGTTTAAGGCGGCGATCGTGGGGTTTGAGACGACTCGCTGGGAGCAGGGCCGGGCCTTGCCGGGGGAGATTTTTCAATATCTGCCGCCGCGTCCGCCCCAGGTTCACCAGGGGGTGTTTCGCTGTACGACGGAGGAGTTGTTGGAGTTTACGGAGAAGCTGGATTTTTTGCGGACGCTGTTGCAGGTGCCGGGGGCTCCCAATGATGGGCTGGTGGCGGCGGCGGTGCGGGAGCTGTATCGGTTGCGGCAGGCGGATCGGAGCTGGCGTGGTGGCGGCGGGGCGGGCGCTGACGGTGTTGTTGAAGGATGATTATGATCGGCTGCGGATGATTCTGAGCCAGACTCATGTTTGAGCTTTGTCGTGTTTAAGTTTCTGTTGAATGACTGACCCTAAAGCTGAGCAGCGCAAGGCGAATGGCCTGGGGGAATTTTTGCAGGGAGCTGGGTTGGCTATCGCCCTCTACCTCGTCATCTACGCCGGGCTTTGGGTGGCGCTCTACACCGCCGACCTCCTGGCCTATGTGCTGACAGGTGTTCCCAACAGCAGCTTTACCCAGGGGCTCTATCAGCTCTGGTTGTTTGGGATTTTTGCCTTTGGGCTGGTCCAGTGGCTGTATGTGTTGCCGGTGGTGTGGTGGTTGCAGGGAGAGGGCAAGGGGGTGCGGGTGCGGGGTTTGGTGGCGGTGGCGATCGCACTCTCCCTGCTCAATGGCCTACTTTTCGTTCGACCTGGGCTGTGGCCGATGATGTGACCCTGGCCCAAAACCCATGCTTTCAGAGCCCGATCTGGGGTAGAGCCCCCACCTGGCCATAGCAGGTCCAGTCATAGTGCAGCGGCGTCACCGTGATGAAGTTCTGCTGAATCATCTGCACATCCGTCGGCGGCAGATCCGGTAGGTGGGGGTTGTGGGCATCCACATGGTCGATGTCCTCGATCGCCTCCCCCGCCAGCCAAAAATAGGTCCTGCCCCTGGGATCTTGGCGCTTTTCCCAGGTCTCGTTGTAGTGGCGGATGCCCTGGCGCGTAATCCTTACGCCCTGGAGGTCCGCCGCTGGCACCGCTGGCACATTCACGCTCAGCATCACCCCTGGCGGCAAGGCTTGGCCCTTGAGCTGGGCCAGCAGCGCAACCGCGAAGTCAGCGGCGGGCTGAAACTCCCGTGAGGTATAGTTTCCCAAACTAAATGCAATGCTAGGAATACCTTCCAAATTCCCTTCCATGGCGGCGGAAACGGTGCCGGAATAGAGCACATCGGTGCCCAGGTTCGGCCCGTGGTTGATGCCCGCCAGGACAAAATCGGGACGTTCCGACAGCACCGCCCCTAGGCCCAGCTTGATGCAGTCGGCGGGGCTGCCGGAGCAGGCCCAGGCTGTGATTTCGGGGGCGAATACTCCCGTGACTTGATCGGCGCGGATGGGGTCATGGAGGGTGATGCCATGGCCCGTGGCGGAGCGTTCGCCATCGGGGCAGACGATGGTGACTTGGTGGCCCGCTGCGACGAGGGCGTTGGCGAGGCTGCGGATGCCGAGGGCATAGATGCCGTCGTCGTTGCTGAGGAGCAGGCGCATGATTTTGGGGGGATTGAGCCTATGATTGTAGGGCGATTTTTTGTGCCTTGCCCATTTTGCCGCGATTGGGGCCAGATGCTTGTTTGGCGATCGCCCCAGTGGCCTGAATCTTTCTCCGTTATTTTCCCCGTTAATTTTTTAAGCCCATGTCCGACCAGCTTACTGAACTCGAATCGAAGCTTGACCAGTTGCAGCAGGATGCCTTGGGGGCGATCGCCGAGGCTGATTCCCTGGAGGCCATTGAGAAGCTGCGGCTGCGGTTTTTGGGTAAGAAGGGTGAGCTGTCGGTGGTGTTGAAGGGAATGGGGAAGTTGGAAGCGGGCGATCGGCCCCGCATTGGCAGCCTGGCCAATGAGGTCAAGACAGCGGTGCAGTCGGCCCTGGATGGGGCCAAGACGAGGATGGAGCGATCGGCGCTGGAGGCTCAGTTGGCCTCGGAGACGATTGACGTGACGATGCCCGGCGATTACCGTCCCCAGGGGCGTCGCCATCCGTTGAACAGCACGATTGATCGGCTGTTGGATATTCTGGTGGGCCTGGGCTATACGGTGGCCTCTGGGCCGGAGATGGAGACGGATTATTACAATTTTGAGTCATTGAATACGCCGCCGGATCACCCGGCGCGGGATATGCAGGATACGTTCTATTTGCCCGATGGCAATTTGCTGCGGACCCATACGTCGTCGGTGCAGATTCGCTATATGGAGAACAATACTCCGCCGATTCGGGTGGTGGCTCCGGGGCGGGTGTACCGGCGGGATACGGTGGATGCGACCCATTCGGCGGTATTCCATCAGTTGGAACTGTTGGCGGTGGATGAGAATCTGACGTTTGGGGATTTGAAGGGGACGGTGAAGACGTTTTTGCGGGAGATTTTTGGGGAGATTCCGGTGCGGTTTCGGGCGAGTTATTTTCCGTTTACGGAGCCTTCGGCGGAGGTGGATGTGCAGTGGCAGGGGAAGTGGTTGGAGGTGATGGGTTGCGGGATGGTGGATCCGAATGTGTTGAAGGCTGTTGGGTATGACCCGGAAAAGGTGACGGGGTTTGCGGCGGGGTTGGGGATTGAGCGGTTTGCGATGGTGTTGCATCAGATGGATGATATTCGGCGGCTTTACAGTAGCGATTTGCGGTTTTTGCGGCAGTTTTAAGTTGGTTGGGGTTATGGCTTGGCTGAATCGTCGGCGAGTTCTTTTGGCTGCGTTGGGGTCGGTGGGGTCGTTGCTTCGCCTTGAGGGCGCTGCCCTCAAACTCCCGCCTATTGGGGGCAAGCCCCCATTCGGGTTAACCCCCTTAGAACCTACGGCTCATGATGGCTGGGGTGGGGCGGTGTAAGGATGATGTGCGTTTCTCTGGGCTGGGTTGACCTGTCGGACTACCGCTACGCGGACCGGAGAGCTGGGGCGTGCGGTGGGCAGCAAAGCCTAACCTCCACACCCCACCCCACAACACTGCCCGTTGAAAGTACGCCGTCCCCAGCCTTCACCATCAAACACTGAAGCAACCCAGCACCCTTGGGAGGGGTGATCCGTCAGGGACGCCGTCGTCCCCTACGGCCGGGGTGTGGGGAGAGTTCCCCACGGATTTGCCGCTTGCTATTCCCGCAAAGCCAAACGCCCAAACAAAAGCCCC
>JAAUQQ010000431.1 GCA_012032745.1 Synechococcales cyanobacterium RM1_1_8 | reverse complement strand
GAAAGATGAGCGTCGGGAGTATGTCACGGCTCTTCTCCATTTGGTGCGCTTTTCTGGCGCTTACCGACCAGCATGTCTTTTTCCCCTGAACCGATTATTGCGATCGACCATGTCAGCCATTATTTTGGCAGTGGCCGCCTGCGCAAGCAGGTGTTGTTCGAGGTCAATGCCCGGATTGATCCCGGCGAGGTGGTGATCTTGATGGGGCCGTCCGGTTCTGGCAAAACCACATTGCTGACCCTGATTGGAGCCCTGCGATCGACCCAGGAAGGCAGCTTGAAGCTGCTGGGGGAGGAGCTGTACAAGGCTCGTAAGGGCAAGCTGGTGCGGCTGCGGCGCAACATTGGCTACATCTTTCAGGCCCACAATTTGCTCAATGCCCTGACGGCTCGGCAGAATGTGGAAATGTCCCTGGACCTCCATGCCCAGCTTTCCTCGAAGGAGAAGAAGCAGCGAGCTTTGGAAATGCTGGAGGCGGTGGGGCTATTGGATTGGGCCAATTATTATCCCCAGGAACTGTCCGGGGGCCAGAAGCAGCGGGTGGCGATCGCCCGCGCCCTGGTCAGCTCTCCCCGCGTGGTCCTGGCCGATGAACCGACGGCGGCGCTGGATAAGCAATCGGGCCGGGATGTGGTGGAAATTATGCGCCGCCTGGCCCAGCAGCGGGGCTCTGCTGTGCTGTTGGTCACCCACGATAATCGGATTTTGGATGTGGCCGATCGCATTCTTCAAATGGAAGATGGCCACATGACCACGGTGGAGCGGGCTCGGCTGTAGTGCGGCGATCGCGCGTTTGCAGGGTTAGTTAGGCCGGCGGGTTGAGCGCCCAATGACTCGGCGCTCAACCACCTGCCCCAAGGACAGCCACCACCAGCGCCGCCACTAGGCAGCCCCCCGCCAGCAGCAGCTTGCCGAATCGGGGATAGCCCTTGGCCGTGCCCTGACGATCACTCTCCAGCACGCCCATATCCACCGAAGCAGCCAGGCCACGACGAAACCAGCCCGTTACCCGAGCCGGTTGATCGATAAATTTCCCAGCCTGTCTCCAGCCCAAGAAAAAACTACCCAGGGGCCCCCAACGGGAGCAATAGTTGAGATCGACCCTGCCCTGGGGATCTTGGAACTGCAACGCTTCGCTGGGGCGATCGCCCCCATCGCCCCGGCCCATCAGGCTGCCGCTGAGTTCCACCGGCTGACCCCGCAGCGGGCTGGCATAGGCATCGAAGATCAGCGTCAAAATATCTGTCTGAGCGGGCTGTTTGAGCGGGGGATACATCACCAGGGCATGGATGAGATGGCCCAGGCCAAAGCCCAGAAGGCCGCCGCAGAGCATCCCCTGGCCTGAACTGGCGAGGGCGGGCGCGATCGCCCCCAGCAACAGTCCCAAACCACCCCCCAC
Organism: Synechococcales cyanobacterium RM1_1_8; assembly: GCA_012032745.1. Lineage (GTDB taxonomy): Bacteria > Cyanobacteriota > Cyanobacteriia > PCC-9006 > JAAUQQ01 > JAAUQQ01. Next base: position 2,402 of record JAAUQQ010000431.1, on the reverse strand, counting down.
CAGCGCCCCCAGCAGCGGACTGGCCATCCAAACCACATCCTGGCCAAACCGCAGCCGCAGCCGCTTTGGGTCGAGCTGGTGGCCCGCCCGCAGCCAGCGCGCCAGCTCAAACTCCCCCTTGAGTTCGAGCTGCTCCGCGTAGCCGTGCAAAGCCCGCACCCGCTTGCCCATCAGGGGATGGCTAGAGCGCAGTTCCACCCAGCGGCTCCAGGGATTGAACAGATCCCAGAGGAAGACCTGGCCGAGGCGATCGCGCGCCTCCACAACGCGGTAGGCCGTGCCCACCGTCCCCACACTGCGAGCATCGACAATGCCCAGAGTCCGCATTCCCTGGAGCAGCGGGCTGGCCGCCTGGTCGGTTTTTGGGCTGGTATTTTGGCTGGTATTTTGGCTGGTCTGCCCAGCTTCGACGATGCCAGAAGCGATTTTGACCAGGGCGCGGGAGAGGGCGTTGGGGTTGCCAGTGACCTCGGCAGCAAAATGGTCCGCGTAATATTCACGGGTCCGGGACAGGTAGAGGAGGAGGGATTCTCCCAGGCTGTAGCCCCCCCAAGCGGCGATCTCGGCGGTCTGGAGGGCAATGCGCAGCCCCTGGGCCAGGGTGCTGCTGCTGCCGAGGCGATCGCCCAGCCGATTGATAAGCTGATTGACCAGCCGATTGATATGGCGATAGGCCAAATACAGCATCTGTATCAGGGTTGCCGCCAGGGTCATGATGGCCAAATCCCCATGGACCATGTGGCCCAGCTCATGGGCATAGACCGTCGCGACCTCATCATCATCCAGATAGGTAAACAGACCTCGACTGACCACCAGCCGCCCCTGGTTGGGCCAAGCGCCGTAGGTAAAAGCCGTGGGGTTGTGATCCTCAATAATGCCTAGGCGCGGCGGCTTGAGTTTGTACTTGGCGCAGACCTGCTTCAACACCTGGGCCGCCTCCGGGCTGAGACATTCGATTTCCGCCAGGCTGGTCCACTGGGTGCCGTAGACCCCCCGCTGTACCCAGTCCATGATCAGGGGCGAAGTCAGACCGGCCACCAGAATAAACAGCAGCGTGGCAGTGGTGGCGATCGCCAGCCCCACCGCTGTCGCACTGCCCGACAGAAAAACCAGCCCACAGGCCAGGGCCTGGACCAGGGCAACCAGGGCCAGCAGCGTCAGGCCCGAGGCTCCAGTCAGGTTCGAGGTCACCCCGCCCATGGCCAAACTAACTCCGCCCGCCGGAGCGCGGCTGGGGCGCTGGGAGTGACTGCCCGTTTGCCCAGTTTGCCCAGTGTTAGAAGGCTGGGAGGGGTCGCCTCCTGGGGCAGCTCTGTTTTGGGCTCCCCAAGCAGAACCGCCAGCATCATTGCCAGTCCCATAACCGGCAGCCCCGTAACCGGCAGCCCCGTTTGGTCTGCCGTTGCTGGGCGAGTGACCGTTACCCGCTGGCCCAAAGGCTGTCGGACTAGGGGCAACCACTGGCGCGCGGCCAGGAATCTGCACCGGCAGTTGGGTCATCATTTCCGCCGCCCAGGCCTGGATCTTGGGATGATTTGCCTGGCTGAGGATCCAGCAGAGGTGCCGGGCTTCCGGGATCAGTCCCATAGCTTTGTAGCTCTGGACAAGCCAGATTTGGGCTTGGAAATGCTCGTTGGACTCCACCCCAACATGGGCGTTGCAATAGTCTGCTAGATGCTTAGCGGCTTGATCAAACTGCTGCTGTTTGAGGGCTGCCGCCCCGGCTCTCAGGGAGTCCAGCGGGGAGGAGGTCATCTGGGCTAGTCCAGCTATGGCGAAGGGGTTGTTACTGTTAGGATGCCCAGAAGGGAGCGCCTTTGAATTCAGTGATCTCTTCAGTGATCTCTGGGAATCTCTGGGGATGCGCGAGGGAGCTGCGGAAATCCGGGGAAGCGCCGGGGAGCTTTTTGGGGGGCTTTGGATCCTGGGGCAGCGGGCCAGTCGCCAGTCCAGATGGAGCAGCTTCGGTTTGCGCTCACCCCATGTGGGTTCAGCCCTGGCCTCTAAAATTATCGTCTGGATTCTCGTTTTGAAAATAATTTCTGGGTCACACCGTTTTCGGAATTGAATCCCTGTGGCATGATTCGTTGTGCAAGTTTTGGCTTGCATTGAGTGATGCCCGTTCTACCGTTTATTGTGCCGACGACTATGATTTCTAAACTTGCACGTGTTTTGTCCTGCTGGGTTTGGGTGCCCTGCTCTCCACCAGCTTGGTGGCCTGCGGTGGTGGAGCTGAGGCACCTGCTGATGCGCCCGCTGATGCACCTGCTGAGACCCCCGCTGAGACCCCCGCTCCCTAAGAGGATGTTTGAGAATAGCTTTGGCTATAGCTGATGGTGCTAATAGCCCGTACTTTGCTTAAAAAAGCGGGCACAGTCTAGCCTGTTGGCTATGGGATCGCC
>JAAUQQ010000430.1 GCA_012032745.1 Synechococcales cyanobacterium RM1_1_8 | reverse complement strand
AGCCAGTGCAGAAGTGACTGGCACCAGCGAATCAGCCTGAACCAGTACGCAACCATTGACAACCAGCGTTATCCCAATTTGCAAGGGACGTGTCTTATTCACAATGCCAAAATCCTTGCCGCCCCTCCAAAGCCCCCCAGCACACATAAGTCACCGTCGAAAACGGCACTCCCAGCATAAGTAATTGGGCAAATCGAACCGTCTCAGACGAATACTGATGCATCCAAAAGGGCAAAATCACAATCCCTAGACCAGTTCCCAAGCACCCCAGCAAAAGGCTCAGTAATAATGCAACTCCAACATATTGAGCAGAGTCATCAAAATGCTTCTTAGTGTTATAAATCAGCGAAGCTGGAATACCTAAAGTTGCAATTGAAGCAATGAACGTCACCAACGTTAGCATCGCAGCTTGCTCACCTCGCCCTTCAGCGCCCAAAAAGCGAGCATTTAGGATACTTGTAATCAAACCAATTGCTAAAATTGAGAACTTCGAGACAAGTGCCTGAAGCGCATGGGATGCACTACTCTTCTTTTTGGGATTCTTTACAACTTCAGATGTGGTAGAGCTCATGACACCAGTAAGAAAATTAATATAAGACTCAATCTATATTCACCCAAACTCAATAGACTTCAGATGAGAGCTATTCCCATCATTTTAGAAAACATGAGCTAGGCCATAGCCTTAAGTGAAAGCAGCAAATAAGTAGTAGGTCTACAAAACAAACTCACAACTTAGCAAGGCTCTCTAAAACTCAGAGACGCGATTTGACGACCTCGAACGCTCCTCAGCAGGCACAAACAAACGAATCTTGCCCTGGGCAACCTGAATAAACTGAGGCAATAAATCCAACCGAGACCGACGCAGCAAACGCCCCAAGCGAGAGAAATAAGCACCTTCCCCAGAATCAGCATCCCCCTCAGTCCGAAACCTCAAAGCTTCAAACAAAGAGCCATTCGTCGCAACACACAATTCGCGAGCAAACAAAGGACCTCGAGAGGTCAAAACAATGCCAGTCGCAATACCTAACATCACAGGGCTTAAAACAAAGCTTAGAAAAACGCCCCCACCTATATCAACCAACCGTACAAACCTAGAAGCCTTAGCAGCACTTCTCCCAACTCGGCGCACATAAACCAACCGACCCACCTCACGCCCAAGCTCAGCCCAGAGGCGCATCTCCCCCACAGGTAAATCTGGGGATAGCAAGATTCGCTTAACAGTCGAATGCCTCAAACAAGCGAGTAGGCGATCGCGATCGCCCTCCATCACCGCCGAAACCGATTGCCGAAACGGATGACAATCAACCGGGCAAATAACCAACCAACCAGCGCGCCAAACCGCCCGATAACGAACCCGCTGCAAAACCTGCGTCCGAGCTTTGGCCACGCTACCTTGACGACCGAGCATCAAATCCGTTGTCTCTGAAATCACTGGTTTAACATTCCCCATAACGCAAAATCTAACTCGATATCATCATCCAAAATCTAGACAAAACAACAGGTCAAATCACACAGCAACATACAGGAAAACGAACCGACCCCAAAAAGCCTTAGCCAGAACCCACATAGGCATAAGGCTTATGCACCTGGGAAACCCCATTCGCCACCACCCCCATCACATTCACATGCCTCAAATTCTCCAGCGCCTGACTCAGCTCCGTCTTCGTCAGCCGATCCATTCGCCCCACCAACAACGTGCCATCGCAATGGGCTGACAACAACATCGAATCCACCATCCCCAAACAAGGTGGCGCATCGACCACCACCAAGTCATAACTTTCCTTCAGATGGGCAATCAACTGACCCAGTCGAGGCGAACTCACTAACTTGGCTGGATCTGATGCCAATGGCCCCGCCGTCAATACTGAAATCCCAGTCCGACCATCCTCCGCCTCCGTCGGCATCAAATGGGCAGGCAAGCGATGCGGCTCCGCCAAATAAGTTGAGAGACCTTCAGCATTGGGCAAATTCATCAGCTTATGCAAACTGGGCCGCCGCAAATCTGCATCAATCAGCAGCACCCGACCATGCAGCCGCGCCGCACTAAAAGCCAATCCCAGCGCTAGGGTAGACTTACCCTCCCCCGCCAGCGCCGAAGTCACCACCACCGATTTCAACCCCGATGCCGTATTCACCAACTGCATATTTTGATAGATCAAATCCATCGCCTCCCGGAACCCAGGCCAGCGCAGCAAAGACTCCATGGCTGGAGCCAATGCTCCATGTCCTCCCATTGCCTGGCGCGATGTCCGCCCAAACTCACTTCCTGAGATGTGTAGCGCCGGTACCATCCCCACCAGGGGCACCGGCACCTGCTTCTGGAGCTCTGCTGACGTGTGGACCATGTCATCCAGGGCTTCACGGGCAAAGGCCGCCATACCGCCCACCATCAGGCCAGCCACGCCGCCCAGAAGCAAATTCTTCTGCCAATCCACAGGATTCGCGAAGCCCAGCAAGGGCTCCTCCACCACTTGCCAGTCAAAGCCCCCGCGAGCCAGCTCCAGCCCCAGCTCCTGCTGCGAATTCAGCAATAATTGCAATGTCTCGCGATTGCTCTGAATTTGGGGCAACAGTCGACCATACTCCGCGAGCAATTGGGGAAAACGACTCAGCTCAGCTTGGAGGCTCTGCCTGGCTTGAATCAAACTCTGCCGCCTCGCCTGGGCCGTATCAACTCCTATCTTAGCCTCCACCAATTGATTAATTAAATCCACTTCTGATGCCCCCAACTGCCCTTGGTAGAGCAAGGCTTCGTTGTTTCCACCTTGGTAGTTCGCATTGAGCGATCGCCCCAACTCCACCGCCAATAGCTGAAGCTGTTGCTGTCGCTTTTTCTGTAGCAGATCCACTTGGGGTCTCACGTCTTGATATAACAGCCGCTGATCCACTAAGGCCAACTCTGTCTGCTGCAACTGATTGAGCAGCGATTGATAGCGCGAAGACTGGCTCAGGCGTGAAGCCAGCAAAGCCTGCTCCGGCGGCAACCCCACCTGCCGAGATAAACTGGCATAGCGACGCTCGAACTCACTAAGCTGGGCTTGGTTGGCCAGCAGCTCCTGGTCCAAATTATTCAACATCTGTACCTGGGACTGGGCCTGGCTTTCTGGGTCAATGATCCCCTGGCCTTGGCGAAACTGCTGTAACGCCGATTCCGAAGACTGAAGCTGGGCTTTTACCTGTGGTAGCTGCTCATTGATAAAAGCGAGACCCTTTGCCAAACGCAACTTTTGCTGCTCTAAGTTGTATTGCAAATAAACCTGCTTCAGTGCCTCCAGCACCACTTGACTCTTCTCTGGATTGTCACTGGTGTAGACCACTTGATAGATCTTTGTTGCAGTATCCTTCTTCCCATCTCCGACTTGGGCGAGCTGGATTGCTTCTCGGAAGGCATTGACCGCCGCTGGGTTATCGGGATTCATCTCCGGGTACTGCTTGCGTAGAGAGATCATCGCCCGCCGCATCAGCCCTGAACTGCGCATCAAGTTCAACTGGGTTGCTATATCAACAGCAACATTTGGATCGACAAAGTCCCCTTCGTCACCAAGCTTCTTGCTTTGGTAGTTGGATTCCACCAGCAATTGCATCGAACTCACATAGCTCGGGTTTTGGCGAGAGCTGTGGAGTGCAGCTAGGGCGATCGCGGCCACAAAAGGGGCCAGCACCCACAGCTTGCGCCGCAGTAAGACTGAAAATAGCTGACCGTATCCTAAGTCACCATCATTGTTGGCGGGTACTGTGGCGGAATAGGAGCGAAAATCTGATGCGACCATAGATAGCCTTGAGCTTCAGCCAATACGCCAATATGAGTTCAAATAAAAC
>JAAUQQ010000429.1 GCA_012032745.1 Synechococcales cyanobacterium RM1_1_8 | reverse complement strand
TCGTTGTCGAGGCGGCCAAAACAGGTGCGATTGATCAAAATGACAAAATAGACCGCCGTCAAGCCCCGTGCCGAGCACGCAAATCAGCGTCGGCAGCGGGAACGTACTATAGCTACCCTGGAAGACCAGAAACTCGGTCACAAAGCCCACCAGACCAGGAATCCCGGCGCTGGCCATGCCGCTGAGCACCAGCAGGGCGCTGACCATGGGCAGGCCGCGTAGGGGATTCATCAGGCCGTTAAGGCTGTCGAGCTGACGGGTGCCGACCTTGTCTTCGACCAGGCCCACTAGGTGGAACAGCAGGGCCAAAATCAAGCCGTGGGAGACCATCTGGGTGATCGCCCCAATCAGGCTCAGCTCGGTGAAGGCGGCACCGCCGAGCAGGACATAGCCCATGTGGCCAATGGAGCTGTAGGCCACCATGCGCTTGATGTCCTTTTGGGCGATCGCCGTCACAGAGCCATAGATGACGCTAACTGCCCCCCAGATGGCCAGCCCTGGAGCGAGCAGCGCCCAGGCATCGGGAAACAGCCCCAGGCCAAAGCGAAAAATACCGTAGGTGCCCAGCTTGGCCAACACGCCCCCCAGCAAAATCGCCACCGGCGGAGATGCAGCCACATAGGTGTCGGGCAGCCAGGTGTGGAACGGGACCAAGGGAATCTTGATGCCAAAGCCCACCAGCAGAATGGCAAGCAGAATCACCTGGCTGCGTAGGGAGAGGTGGTGCTGAGCCACCGCCTCGTAGGAGAAGTCGAGGCCGCCCTGGAGCCAGACCACCCCGAGGAAGGCTGTGAGGATCAAGGCACCGGCGATCGCCGTATACAACAAAAACTTCGTCGCCGCATAGTTGCGCCGCTCCCCGCCCCAGATGGCCACCAGCAGATACAGCGGCACCAGCTCCAGCTCAAACAGCAAAAAGAACAGCAGGAGATTCTGGGCCAAAAACGCCCCGGCCACGCCGCCGCTCACCAGCAGCACCAGGGAATAAAACAGCCGAGGTCGCTCCAGGGTCTCCTTGCTGCTGTACAGCGCAATCCAGGTCAGCAGGCTGTTGAGGGACAGCATCATCAGCGACAGGCCATCCAGGGACAGGTCGTAGTTGAGCCCCAACACCGGCAGCCAGGGTACAAACTCCGCCATCTGCCCCCCGCCCAGGCCCAAATCAAACTGAGTGAACAGCCACAGCGTCCAGATCAGGGCGATGCCCGAAGTTGCCAAGGCCCCGGCCCTGGCCTGCTTGGCGACGACTGGGAGCGGCACAAACGCGATGATTAACGCACCGACAAAGGGCAGCCAGATGAGGGGACTCAGCATGGGTTCTAGGAAGAAGTGGAAGAGCGGCGGTGGACGAAGGGGAACGCAGTGACCAAACGGCGACCCCATTGGCGGGGCACCTGCCTAGACCTGGGCGCAGTCTCGGCGCGATGGCACGTCCCTAGACGGGCAGCGGCAGGGGGCTGGATAACAGATCAGGCAAGTAGTTCCAGCCCATGTAGAGGCTGATCGCGGCGACAAAGAAGGCGATGGTCAAGGCATAGAACTGGAGCTTGCCGCTGTTGCCGTACTTCAGGGCCTCACCGCTAAACAGCGGCGTTAGCCCCACCAGGTTGACCAGCCCGTCGACCACGTAGCGATCCAGCCAGTCAGTTAGCTTCGAGAGGATATCCACCAGGGCGATCGCCGTGACCTGATAGACCCGAGGCGTGTAGAAATCGTAGGCAAACAGGTCATTGAGCTGCTTGGGTAACAGGCTGCCCGGCTTGGTAACACGGGGAAAGACATAGCAAAAGCCGCCGACGCCCAGACCTGCCAAGCTCGATGAGAGCAACACCAAGGCCAGGGGGGAAAGCCAACTCGCTTCCTCTGGCAAAATACCCAGCCAGCCCATCACCAGGGGCAGATGCAGGGTCAGGCCGGTGAGCAAGGTCATCGGCACCACCATCAACCAGATTGGCTCTGGAGCGCGGGCCGTCATCGATTGGCGATCGCCCGCAAACATCAGGCCAAACATGCGCATCAAGGCAAAGCCCACCACGCCATTGGTCACCACGACCACGGCCACCAGGCCCCACTGCCCCTGCTCCCAGAAATCGGTCAGCAGAGCCATCAGCGCCCAAAAGCCGCCAAAGGGAGGCAGGGCCACCAGCCCCGCCGAACCCACCAAAAACGACAGTCCGGTCACGGGACGACGGCTCCAGAGCCCGCCCAGTTGGGTAATGTCCTGGGAGATGACGGTCAAAATCACCGAACCGATGCTCATGATCAGGAGCGCCGTGGCGATCGCATAGGTAAAGACCAGCAGCAACGCCGCCTCAGCCTGACCGCTGCCCACCGCAATGAAGACAATGCCCATATAGACACTGGTCAAATAGGAAGGCACCCGCTTGGCATCCACCTGGGCCGAGGAAATCAAGCTGCCCCCCAGGGCCGATAGGGAACCAATCACAATCATGAAGGACGAAGCCCAGCTCGACAGGGCAATCACCGGCGCGAGCTTGACCAACACCCAGGCCCCCGTCGTCACCACCACCGAGTTCCGCAAAATCGTCGTCGGCAGCGGCCCCTCCATGGCCTCATCCAACCAGAGGTGCAGGGGAAACTGGGCACATTTACTCAGGGGGCCACAGATCAGCGCCACCGCAATCAAGGTGATCGTCAGGGGGGCGGCAGCGGCGGCCTCCGGGCTCTGGGCCCAGAGCGCCAACTCGCTAAAGTTCCAACTGCCGGTCAGGGGATAGAGGGCCAAGACGCCCATCAGCAGGACCAAATCCCCCACCCGCTTGGTCAAGAACGCATCCCTGGCCCCAGTCACCACCAGGGACTGGTTGAACCAGAAGCCCACAATCAAATAGGTGCCCAGGGTGAGGATTTCCAAGAGCATGTAGCTGAAGAACAGCGAATCGCAGAGCACCAGCGCCACCATGCCCGCCTCGAACAGCGCCAGCAGGGCATAGAGCCGCCCCCAGCCCCAATCCATCTCCAGGTAGCCGATCGCATAGACCTGGACCAAAAAATTCAGCAGGGTGACCAGGGTGCAGGCCCCCAGGGTAGTCGGCGACAGCTCCAGGGGGAAACTCAGCTGGAGATCGGCCACCGTCAGCCAGGGCAGCTGGATAAATCGGGCGGGCTCCCCCCAGCAGGCGCTCAGGGCAATGGTGCTGTGGAACAGGGCCACGAGGGTGAACAACAAATTGACATAGCCTGCGGGCCGGGGTCCCGTGCGACGAATCACGGACGGGAACCACAGCAGGGACAATGAGGCCCCCAGCAGCGGATAGCAAGGGATCAGCCAACTGCTCTGGGCTAGGGCATGGAACAAGTCTGCATTAAACACGGGCTTAGGAAATGAAACGGCGGACCCTCAGCCTCATTTGCATTGCTGCCCGGCCCCTGACCTACAGGAGCACAATGGTACTCACGCCGGCGCTATCACCGGGGGATGACCACTGCTCAGGCACCAGGAAAATAGAGAAAAGTCTATGTCACTCAAGAAAGCGAAGCTAGGGAGTCAATATCCAAAATTTAACATTTTTCTAATCTATCTCAATCGGTAGGCCCATTGAAAAACCTGGTGGACTGCCTCAACAATGCTTATGGCTCTGGGGGATCCAGGCTGGGGACATCAGCCTGGGGCGCGCCGTACCAGGGCAATGCCCCCCGCCGGGCCATCGTCACCCCCCGCCGCACGGCCTGAACGGGGTCTCTGTCCAAGGATTCAAACCTCCCCTCGCTCAACAGTGTCGCCAGGGCTAGCTTCATCTCATACTGGGCAAAGGCCATGCCGATGCAGCGGCGGTTGCTGCCGCCGAAGGGCAGGTATTCAAAG
>JAAUQQ010000428.1 GCA_012032745.1 Synechococcales cyanobacterium RM1_1_8 | reverse complement strand
GCTCAAGCTCATGCGCCGCCTCTTCCACACCGAGGCAGAGAGTCTAGAGAAGCTGGGACAACATGACCAGATCCCCCGCCTGCTGGCCTACTTCGATGAGGAGTATGAATTCTATCTGGTCCAAGAATTAATCCTGGGCCAATCCCTCCACACCGAGCTGCTGCGCCGTGCCCGCCTGCCCCTGGCGGAGGTGCTGAAACTGCTCTATGACCTCCTGGGCGTGCTGGTGTTTGTCCACAGCCACAGCATCATCCATCGGGACATCAAACCCAACAACATCATCTGCCGCCGCAGCGATCGCAAGCATGTCCTAATCGATTTCGGCATTGCCAAAATCATCGCCGCCCGCTTGGAAGGCGACAGCGATGCCCAGCTCACCGTCGCCATTGGCACCCAGGGCTACATCCCCAGGGAGCAAATCGCAGGTCGTCCCAGCTTCAATAGCGATCTCTACGCCCTGGGCACCACTGCGATTGAATGCCTAACCGGCTTGATTCCCCGCCAGTTCAAATACGATGACAACGGTGAGATTCTCTGGACCCACCGGGCCGAACAGCTCAATCCCGAATTGCTCGAATTTCTCCAGCGCTTGGTCAAAGCGGATGCCAGCCAGCGCTACCCCTCGGCCCAGGCCGCCCTGGATGATCTGCTGGAGCTGCCCGAGTTTCAGCAACTCCACCCACGGGAAGGCTTCGACCTCCTGGGCTCCTTGGCCCAGCCCCACTGGGATTCGGGTGAGCTGGACGAAGATGGACAAAGCACCGCTAAAACCATTCTTTGGCAGCGAGAGGCACCTTCTGGCTCCCCGAACCTTGGCCCCCCCGAGTCCTGAGCTGACACCTGAACCGCCAGGTCAGCCCTCGCCAGCGAACCCGATCGCCCCCAGGCCACGGGCTCGATCAGGTCAACTGTAACCAAACCACACAATTTTCAAAGACTTGAAGCCTTGCGATACGGGTTTTAATACTCAGGTCGTTTGAGCGCGATAGGTTCGCTCCAAATCCCGGATTGGCCGCGATCGCCCAGAAGCAAGGGATAGCTCAGACATTCAACCAAGCCAGCGGCACCATCTAGCTGCCAAGACCGTCTAGCCACCAAGACCGTCTAGCCACCAAGACCGTTGCCAGTTTAGAGCAGCTGGGAGCGGCAGGAGTGGCCAGCCTCTGCCAACAGAAGCTATTCTGACAGGGGGTGCGTTGGAGCAAAGCGCCCAACAAGTGGTATTTATGTCCAACTCATGGATGCCCTGATGTGCTCTCCTATGATAGGCTCCCGTTAATTGATATACCATCCTCGCTAGTAAGTGGTGTCAGTGCCGGGCTGAGAGACCTGCCCAGGCTAAGACTGCCCAGACTTAAGACTGCCCAGACTAAGGCTTAGCGTTTGAGATTTCTCTCATGAGGATCAATTCAGCTTACGTTGGAGTTTGTCAGGCTAAAAACTTGTCAGGCCGAAAGAACAGTTAACCCACAAAGGGTTGAGTGAGATCTACCACATGATGCATTATTCTAGGCTGCGCCAAGCCATTCGTTCCAAATTCTTCCAGCCGGGATTCTCCCAGGCAGGCCAACACCGTGCGGCTCACCGTGCGGCTCCCTCAGCCCTGGGTCGCTCTAGCACCATTCTGCTCCTGGCCTTAGCCCTAGCCTGTCTCGGCGGACAACCTGCCCGAGCGAATACGCCGCTCACCAAGGCAGTGATCTCATCCCTGCGCAATCGCGTCCGCCTCCTCCCCCAGAACAGGCCCACCCGCAGCGCCAAACTGTCCGATGTGCTCACCCCTGGCGATGCCCTGGTCACCTCCCGCCAATCCCTCGCTGAACTGCGCTTTAATGATGGCTCCCTCGCCCGCATGGGAGAGCAGGCGATGTTCCGCTTTGTGCCCAAGACCCGCAGCTTCCGCTTGAGCAACGGCACCGTGCTGATGCTGATCCCCCCCGGCCAGGGCAGCACCCGTGTGCGCACCCCCAATGTCACCGCTGGGATCCGAGGCTCTGCCCTGATCGTCCGCTACGACCAGGCCACCGACAAGACGACGGTGATTGCCCTCACCAATAGCGACATCTCCGCCAGCAACTTGGATGGCAGCCAGAGCAAGGTGCTCAGGGCGGGCCAGGGCGTTGGCTTTGTGGGCAGCGATCTGGTGGAGTTTTTTGATGTCGATCTCGATGAACTTTACAGGAGCCCGATTCTCAAAGACTTGGAGATGGATCGGCCCAATTCCACTGTGGGAGATGAGGCGATCGCCCAGGTGCGCCAAGAAACCCTCGAAGGCCTGCAAAGTCAAGCCAGCTTCCAGCCTGGGGAAGGGCGGGATGTGACCGAACAGCTTCGCCTTTCCAATGTGGATATCGATGCCCTCGTGGCCAATGAAACAGGCCGCCCCTTTGGCCATGCCCTGCCCGAGCAACCCCCAGGTCTAGGACTGATCGAAGAAGTTCGGACAGGACGCTTCCCTGCCGCTGAGCTCGGCGGGGAAGCCAAGCTGCCCAATCGAGATGCCAATTCCACCGATAGTTTTGCCGATGGTTCGCCCATCGCCCAGCCTGGCTTAGTCCCTCAGCCCCTCGTGAATCAACCCCCGGATCAACTCGGTGGACCGGTAGGCGCTCCCCAAGGGGAAGTCGAGGCCAACTTACCAGCCTTAACTCTCCTGGGGCGGATGCCGCTGATGGCGGTAGCCTGCTGGGATTGCCCGAGCCTGCCCCCCCCTGGACCAAGAGCCCAATCTGTTCGATGACCCTGCCACCAATGCCCCAGGGGACAACCTGGCTGAGCAGCCTGGCGCAACAGATTCTGTTTCGGGCAACGGTGAATTTTCTACAGAGCCTCCAGCATTCGATGGAGGAGATTTTGCAGGCCTTTCTCCAGACGATGAGACTTCAGATGGCAGTGGCAGCATCCCTAACGATGACCCGACCGGGTTGATTGATGATGCGAATCTGCCGGGAAGTGACAGCATATCCACTGACGGTGGAGGTCCAGATAGCGGCCTGGATACGGGCCTGGATACGGGCCTGGATACGGGCCTGGATAATGGAGCGAACGGGGACAGCCTCGCTGGGGGCAGCGGTATCAGTAATGGTGGCGCTTCCGAGCCCGGCGGCAGTGATGGTCTCCCTTCTGGCGACCTGCTTCCAGACGTTGGGGTGGATACTTCAGATGGCTTGGACTCCGATCTGACACCGGAGCTAACGGCACCGGGTCCAATTGCCGAGACAACGGAGCTCGAAGCCGATACCAATACTGAAACTGAGGGTTTGCCTCCATTGAATGTCCCAGAAAATGGGCCTGTGAATGACAATGGCGGAGATGCGGATCTCGAAACCGAAGCCGATGCCGGTACGGATGGGCTCATTGACCTGCCGATTTAGACCTGCCGATTTGGCCTTGCCGATGGGGCAGGGCTCCCACTGGTTCAAGATGAGCTGGCCTTCGACAAATGGGCCAGTTGGCGGTTTAGCTGGGTGAACGCGATCGCTTACAATTCAAAGCCGGCTTGCTTCGTTTTGCCCCCCGTCTTTCAATCTCGCTCTCTCAGTGCAATCCCCATGAGGTCGATCTCAATCTGGGAATTTGGAGCCAGCAAAATTAAAGTCTCGATGGGAAAGTCCTGATTGAAAGGAGTGAGGGTGAGGCATCATCGACAGCCGTCTAGCCTGAGTTTAGGTTTGCTCTTGGTGGGAAGCTGGGGGCTACCTGGCATGGCGATGGAGGCTGCTGAATTGAGCGGCTGTTCAATCCCTTCCCCTAGCTCGCTGTGGCCTAATAACCAAATCCCGCCGCCGAACCAAAAGCCCCCATCGGGTTGCCCTGCTCCAAACTCAGGTCG
>JAAUQQ010000427.1 GCA_012032745.1 Synechococcales cyanobacterium RM1_1_8 | reverse complement strand
TTGCCGTGTTACCTAGATAAGACCAGATGAAGTAGGAAAGCTTCTTTGCGGCACCCATTTGATTGTGGTGCGAGAGTAAAGAAGCCCGCGCTCTATCTGAAAGATGAGCGTCGGGAGTATGTCACGATGCCGGTACGGCAGGGCGTCGCTGGGCCTGCTGTTTGCGCCGCTCCACCGGGTTCATCCAAATCTCTAGGCGGCTGAAGAATTGGGAGGAAATGATCGTCAAGACGAGGTAGACCAGAGCGACAAGGATGTAAATCTCTAGGGAGCGGTAGTTTTTGGCGACAATGAGCTGGCCTGCCCGGAAGAGCTCTTGGTAGCCAATCACCGCGACGAGGCTGGTGTCCTTGAGCATGGTGATGAATTCATTGGCCAGGGGCGGGATGATCACCCGAAAGGCTTGGGGAAAGATCACGTAGCGCATGGTCTCGATCGGCGAGAGGCCAAGGGATTCGGCGGCTTCGGTTTGGCCCAGGGCAATAGATTGGATGCCCGCGCGGATGATTTCGGCGATGTAGGCGGAGCTGTTGAGGGTGAGGGCGGCGATCGCCGCCCACCATTGACTAAATGTCGGCAGGCCCAGGCTATTGAACAACCCCGGCAGGCCAAAATAGATCATGAACAACTGCACCAACAGCGGCGTCCCGCGAAAAAATCGACATAGACCCGCGCCAAGACCCGCACCACTCCATATTTCGACAGCCGCGCAATGCCCAGCAGCGACCCGCCCACTAGCCCCAGGCCAATGGAGACAATCGTTAACTGAAGCGTGATCAGGGCTCCCTTCAGCAGACTGGGCAGGGCGGGCAAGGCGATGTCAAAAAAGTCAGACATTGGGGCGGGCTTTTGTAAGGAGAGTTTGATGGGGAAACGGTCATGGGTCATGGGTCATGGGTGGTTCAGCGCTGAATCGTCCTATCACCTATTACCGATTTCACCTACAACCCAAGGCATTTCAGGCTCAACCTGGATTACAAGGCCGACTCGGGTAAATCGGTGGGGGCATCGGCAGCGAACCATTTTCTGTAGATTTCAGCGTAGGTGCCGTCGCTGATGATTTGACCCAGGCCTTCGTTGACCTTGGCGAGGTTCTCAGAGCCCTTGGGCAGGGCGATGCCGTAGAACTCTTCGGTCAGCAGTTCGCCGACAACCTTGAGGTCACTGAGGCCGCCCTGTTCGATCGCGTATAGCGTCACGGGTAGGTCGTTGATCACCGCATCGGCGTTGCCGTTGGAGAGTTCCTTTAGGGCCAGGGGGGCGGATTCAAAGGTCGTGATTTCGGCACCCTTGACCTTGGCGGCTTCATCGGCTCCGGTGGTGCCGATCTGCACGGCGATTTTCTTGCCTTCCAGGTCTTGCAAGCCGGTGATGTCGGTGTTGTCGGCCTCGACGGCGATCGCCAAGCCCGCCTTAAAGTAAGGCCGGGAAAAATCCACCGTGGCGGCCCGTTCCCCCGTAATCGTCATGGCACTGATCGCCGCATCGACGGTGTTGGACTGGAGCGCCGGAATAATGCCATCGAAGGGCAGGCTTTGGAACTCAATCTCTAGGCCCGCTGCTGCGCCCACGGCATTGAACAGGTCGATGTCGAAGCCTTCAAAACCGCCGCCCGCCGCCTCGGACTCGAAGGGCGGGTAGGCCGGTTCGGTGGCCACCTTGAGCACATTGCCTCCTGTGTCAGCGGTGTCACCGCCGCCGCCACCGCAGGCCGCCACCGTCGTCGCCAGCAAGAGGCCACAAAGCCCTAGGCCAGAGCGGCGCAGGAACTGGGAGCGCGAGAGGGGGCGGGAAAAATTAAAAGTCATGGCAAATTGCATTTTTTAAGGAAGCACAGAAATCAGCCGATCAGGAGCATCCCACAGCAGCGGCTCCCAAGCTGTCGCCGTTGCTTCAAGCGCTGAACTGCTGGGCCAAGGTCTCCAGGCTCAAACGCCCCCGAAATCTTCTCCAAGCTTAGGGCCGTTTCTGGCTCCGGCGGCCAGCTTAAGCGGAAGTTAAGCTTTTGCTTAGGGCAAACCCCAGCGGGTGTTTGAAGATGCTAGGCTGCGCCTGTAACTTTCACCAGGCCGGTCCCACGCCAGACTGGTCCCATTCAGCCAACCTGCCATGGATAGAGCCGCTGCGGCGATCGCCTTCAACCAACTCCACAAAAGCTACGGCCCCGTCCCCGTTCTGCGAGGCATGAGCGGCCAAATTTATCCCGGCGAAGTCGTGGCCATCATCGGTTCCTCCGGCTGTGGCAAAAGCACGCTGCTGCGCTGTTTCAACCGCCTGGAAACCATCAATAACGGTAGCTTGGTCGTCAATGGCATCGACCTCTCCCACCCCAAGCTGGACCGCAAGACCCTCTGCCAGCTTCGCCAGCAGGTGGGCATGGTCTTCCAACAGTTCAACCTGTTTCCCCACCTCACCGTCCTCGACAATCTCACCCTCTCGCCCCAAAAAGTCCTGGGCCAATCCCAGGGCCAAAGTCGAGAAACGGCCCGCCATTACCTCGACAAAGTGGGCCTGCTCGCCAAGGCCAGCGCCTATCCCGAGGAACTATCCGGCGGCCAAAAACAGCGGGTGGCGATCGCCCGCTCCCTCTGCATGAACCCCCAGATCATCCTCTTCGATGAACCCACCAGCGCCCTCGACCCGGAACTGGTCGGCGAAGTCCTAGCGGTCATGCAGCAGCTCGCCACCGAGGGCATGACCATGGTGGTGGTCACCCACGAAATGCAGTTTGCGCGGGATGTGGCCACGCGGGTGCTGTTTTTGAACCAAGGTCAAATTGAAGAACAGGGACCGGCCAGGGAGGTGATGGGCAATCCCCAAAGCGATCGCCTCAAGACCTTCCTCAGCCGCATCACTGGCGCAGCCCTGGCCCAGACAGCCTAGCTGCCCCCCAGGATCAATCCTCCCTCGCGAGGGCTGCCTAGAGGCAAACAGTCGCCTAGAGGCGAACAAAGGCAAGCTGGGTCGAGCGCCAGCGCCGCTGCATCAAGCGTTCTGCCTGGTCCGCGCTGGCAGCGGGGGCGGCAGGGAGTTCGAGCGGAGCCGGTGGACTGGTGTGCGGGAGGGGCCGAGGCGGCGGCAGGGGATCGTTCAGCTTCCGGAGGGGGCGGCGATTGCTCAAGTAGAGGTGTTTGAGGGGCTGTCCCTGGTAGGTGCGCTGGGTGATTTCCCAGCCGGGCAACAGCTCTAGCGGGGCGACATCGGCGGCGGGGCCTGGGCTCCGGCCAATCAACAGGCTGGCTTCACCCTTTGCCGCTGGCCTGCCCAACAGCAGCAGCCCTCCAGCGTGCCGAATAATCTGGGGGCGGTAGTGCCAATTGAGATCTTCCCCCGCTACCCGAATCGAGTAGTCGTGGCTGTGGCTGTGGCTGTGGCTGTGGCTGTGGCTGTGGCTATGGCTATGGGCACTGGACGGTTCTAGGATCACCAAGCGGTGGTGCGCGCTCCGGGGGTCCGGAGCCGCCAGCAGGACAAAGCGGGCCGGGTTGACGGGCTGTTGCTCGAAGTGGGAATCGGCCTGGGCGCTGGCGCTAAAGCAGGGGGAGAATAGCATGGTGGCGATCGCCGCAGCCGGGGGTAGGCAGTGGGGAAGCTTGGGAGTGGGGGGATGGGGAGTCCGTATATCAGTATTCGCTGGTATAAAAGAAAATCAGCATGAAACACGGTTGCTAGTGTCGCTGCCTCCAAGGCTGGCTTCCGTTGCGCTGACTGGGCCTGGCTGGGCGTTCTTCCTGGACCCTGTGTGGAGAAGTGACGCAGGATCTTGCTGCTGGGTGCCCCATTGAGGCTGGCATCCCAGACCCTCGCTCTTCCCCGTCCCCACCTCCCCACCTCCCCATCTCCTACCTCCCACCTCCCACCTC
>JAAUQQ010000426.1 GCA_012032745.1 Synechococcales cyanobacterium RM1_1_8 | reverse complement strand
ATTCCGCCCAGGCTGTGGACATGGGCCAGGTGACCTCCGTTTCCCAACTGCGCGATGTGCGTCCCACTGACTGGGCCTTTCAGGCGCTCCAGTCCTTGGTCGAGCGCTATGGCTGTATTGCGGGCTATCCCGATGGGACGTTCCGGGGCAGCCGCGCCATGACGCGCTTTGAGTTCGCCGCTGGTCTCAATGCTTGCTTGGACCGCGTCAATGAGCTGATTGCCTCTGCCACCGCCGACCAAATCACCGCCGAAGACCTGGCTGTGCTCCAGCGCCTGCAAGAAGAATTCCAGGCTGAGCTGGCCACCCTGCGCAATCGCGTCGATGCCCTCGAAGCACGCACCGCTGAGCTGGAAGCCAACCAGTTCTCCACCACCACCAAGCTGCAAGGCGAAGTGATCTTTGACGGTGGTGCCGCCCTGGGAGACGATGCTGACCCTGATTTCACCTTTGGTGGTCGTGCTCGCCTGCGCCTGCGGACTAGCTTCACCGGTAAGGATGAACTGCGTACCCGTCTCCAGGCTGGCAACATTCAGAACTATCGCGATCGCTTCGAGAGCGGCCGTGCACCAGAAGCAAGTTTGAACTGGGATAGCAACACAAACAACGACTTTGAGCTAAACGAGCTCTACTACCGCTTCCCTGTCGGTAAAGCCCGCGTCTACGTTGGAACTGTTGATTTAGGGCCTGACGATGTCCCTGGCACCGTAATCGGTCCCGATGAAAGTCTCCTAGATTTCTTCGAGTACAACGTCCTAGCCTATGATGCAGTCCCTTCCGGCGCTGGTGTGGCTGCTCGCATCCCCGCAGGGCCTGTGGAACTGTCGGTTGGCTACTACGCTGACACCGATGAATCTGCAACGACCGGTGCTAGCCGTGGTTTCTTCAGCGGTTCCAATACCTACACGGGTCAGGTTGCCTTCAACCCGACCGAGCGCATCTCCCTGGTGGGTAGTTACGCACGTTTCTACTCCCCTGAGAACAGCGATGATATCCAAGGCAACACCTACGGTATCAACGCTTCGTTCCAAATCAGCCCCAAGATCAGCCTGGCTGGCTGGGCAGGTTGGGCTGATGCAGAAGAAGTGAGCAGCGGTGATGACGGCGACACTTTCATCTGGGCTGCAACCCTGGGCTTCCCCGACCTGTTCCGCAAAGGCAACTACGGTGGCATTTCAGTGGGTGGAGCTGACTCCGACGATGTTAGTCCTTTGGGTTATGATGCAGACTTCCTAGCTGAGGCCCTGTACCGCTTCCAGCTCAGTGACAACATCAGCATCCAGCCCAGCATTGCCTACATCGAAGAGTTGAGCAACGGCAGCGGTGAATCTGCTTGGATTGCCAACCTGCGGACCAAGTTTAGTTTCTAGGCGCGCTTGCCCAAGACGCTGCCCGATTGATCGGCTAATTCCTCACCTGAGGCTGAGTCACACAAAGGCCAGCAGCCTAAGCATTCATGCTTAATCTTCTGGCACAAAACACACACAACAATGGCACCCCTAGTTCAGTCTGGGGGTGCCATTTCTTTCTGCCAGCCCGCTGCCAAGCTTGACCTAGGCGGGTTTTGGTCGTTCTAAGGGCTGAGTTGGGCTTGGGTCATGACTTGGGTCATATTTATCTGGAATGATTGCCCAGCCTGGCTTCTATCAGCCCATGTGCCAGTTGCAAATCAGGCCCATGGCCCCTCGAATCTCTCCAAGGGGAGTGGCAAATTACCACTAACCACCGGGCATTCTTAAGCCCATGGTCAGCGAATCATCATCTTTCCTTGCGAAGGGATTAACACTGATTAAGTCTGTGTTAACGTTGGTTCAAGCGAGTAGTGTGACTCGTCTTATTGTGTGAGGAATTTAAACCATGACTAAGATTTCTTGGAAATCGCTGATTGCAGCATCCGCCTTCTTGAGTGCCACGGTCGCCACCAGCGCCCAGGCCCAAGATGCCACCATGGCCCAGGTCAACCAGTACGCCGCTGAAGGCGCTGCCATGGGCCAGGTCACTTCTGTCTCCCAGCTTCGCGATGTGCGCCCCACCGACTGGGCTTTCCAAGCACTCCAGTCCCTGGTTGAGCGCTATGGCTGTATTGCGGGCTATCCCGATGGGACATTCCGGGGCAGCCGCGCCATGACGCGTTTTGAGTTCGCCGCTGGTCTCAATGCTTGCTTGGACCGCGTGAATGAGCTGATTGCCTCTGCCACCGCTGACATGGTCACCGCCGAAGACCTGGCCGTGCTCCAGCGCCTGCAAGAAGAATTCCAGGCTGAGCTGGCCACCCTGCGCGGCCGCGTCGATGCCCTCGAAGCACGCACCGCTGAGCTGGAAGCCAACCAGTTCTCCACCACCACCAAGCTGCAAGGCGAAGCAATCTTTGACCTTGGCGGCGTCTTTGCTGGTGAGCTGAATGACGCGATTGCGCTTGGCACATTTGATGCCGACGACAATTTCACTCAAGGAACAGATCCAGATACTGGCCTCCCTCTGTTTGCCGACTCTGAGGCTGAGGATGACATCACTTTCGGTGGCCGCATCCGCCTGGCTTTGAACACCAGTTTCACGGGTAAAGATTTGCTCCGCACTCGCCTTCAGGCTGGCCGCATGGGCAACTACGAGACCCGCTTTGAGCAAGGTGATCCTCGTGGTGGTAGCGTTTCTGTTCCTGAAGCTGCCATCGCCTGGAACGGCGATAGCAACGACGTTGTCATGGACGAGTTGTATTACAACTTCCCCGTCGGCAAGGCCAGCGTCTACGTTGGCACCCACGGCCTAGATGCTGACGATGTGGTCCCTACCTTGGGCATCTTTGCAGACTCCACGCTGCTCGATTTCTTTGAAGACAACCAGTTGTCTTACGATGTGGGCGATAGCGGTGCAGGTGCTGCAGTTAGCTATCAGCTCACCGATTCGCTGAACTTGACGGGTGGTTACTTTACTGGCACCGACACTGCGGCTAGCCCTGGCGATGACTTGGGCTTCTTCGGTGGCTCGAACAAGTACTTCGGTCAGCTCACCTTCGAGGCTTCGGACAGATTCGTGGTCGCTGGCACCTACACCCGCTCCTACAATGCTGGTGTGGCGGATAGCTACAGCACCGGCAATGCCTTTGGCCTCAATGCTGGTTATGCCTTAAGCCCCAAGCTGACCCTGTCGGGCTGGGCTGGCTGGGCTGACTTTGACGGTAAGAATGGTGGCGCTGACGGTGAGTTGGTCAACTGGGCTGCCATCCTGGGTCTGCCTGACCTGTTCCGCGAGGGCAACTACGGCTCCATCGCCGTGGGTGAGTTTGCCAACAACGATGATTGGTTTGACAACCTCGCCGTCCAAGCGATCTACAAGATGCAGCTCAGCGACAACATCAGCATCCAGCCCGGTGTGGCTTGGATCTCCCAGCCCCTGGGCGATGGCGACAACGACAGCGTCTTTATCGGCAACGTCCGCACCGTCTTCAGCTTCTAAACTCAGCCTCCAATCGTAGGTTGGGCTGAGGCTTGGCAAAGCTCAATCTACGAGACCCAACCTACAGTGCTGCAAGGCCCTGGCGTTCTAAAGAATGCCAGGGCTTTTTGATGGGTTTGAGCCAACATCCAAACCCCAAGATCTTTGTAACAAACCCAGCCCCTGTTCATAGATTCTTGACTAGACCGAACAGCTCACCCCAAGGTCGCGCTACTGTCGTTAAATCCGAGCCCCAGCGTCAGGCGATCGCCCCATGGCCTACATCCCCCTCCAAAACACCGACCACTACTGCCAATGGATCACCAGCGCAGGCGAAAGCCGCACCGGCAAGCCAGTGATGCTCTTCATCCATGGCTGGGGCGGTTCCGCCCGCTATTGGCAGGCCACCGCCACGGCCCTCAGCGATCAATTTGATTGCTTGCTGTATGAT
>JAAUQQ010000425.1 GCA_012032745.1 Synechococcales cyanobacterium RM1_1_8 | reverse complement strand
GCTGTTGTGTTTTTGGGGGGAGAAGGGGTTGGGGGATGAGGTCGGCTTAGGCTAGTACAAACCTTACGCCTCGCTGTACTAGGAGAGCGTCTCAGGGCAATAGCCCAGGCCCTTGACGAACTGACGACGAAATTCCTTGATCTCCTTGCAGTCGGGCCGACCGTGGGAGACGATCGCCACTTGGTGAAACCGCATCACCTCCACGGGGGAATAGCCCACCTCTAGGGATTGCAGCGCCCGCTGGAGACGGGCACTGGGCTTGACGGGGCCTCCCAGCTCCTGGAGATAGGCGCGGAAATCGCCCTCCTCGCCCAGGGAGAGGGGATAGCGAAACTTGACCTGAATGATCCAGCCATCGATCTGATGCACCACGGTCATGGCCTGCAAGGGCCAGTAAGGGTGATTGCTGAGATACTCAACCACTCGCAGCGTCAGGCTGGAATTCGCGAAGAAGTATAAGTAAGTCATGACCGTGTACACACCTTGAATGCGAGGAGAGATGCGAGGGGAAGAGACGACCCACCACCGTGGTTTCCCAGAAGTCGTTGGCTCACATTATGATTGGCTGGAATTTGCTGCGCTCAAAGAAAACAGGCTCTTCATCTAAATCAGCTTTGTGTGAATTTCTCTCTGGGCAAAGCAAGTCAAAGTTGGCCTCAACGTCGGCCTAAATGAAGGAACTATGGATTTACGAGCGCGCAAGCAATTTGGCCAGCACTGGCTAAAAAGTCCTGCGATTTTGCAGCAGATCATCGCTGCCGCAAGGCTTCAAGCCAGCGATCGCATCCTGGAGATCGGCCCCGGCCAGGGCGTACTGACCGGGGAACTACTGAGGGCTACAGAGAAGGTTCTGGCGGTGGAAGTGGACCGCGATCTGTGCAAGCTGCTGCGCCGCACCTGGGGCGATCAACCGCGCTTTGTTCTCCAAGAAGGGGATTTCCTCCAGCAGCGCTTTCCCGAGGATATTCCCGCTGACTTCGGCCCGCCCCCCAATAAGGTCGTGGCCAATATTCCCTACAACATCACCGGCCCGATCCTGGAGCGCCTGCTGGGCACCATCGCCGCCCCCCGGCCCCAGCCCTTCGAGAGTATTGTGCTGCTGGTGCAAAAAGAAGTGGCCCAGCGGATCTGCGCCCAACCCGGCACCAAGGCCTTTGGGGCCTTGAGCCTGCGGGTGCAGTATTTGGCCCAATGTGAGCTGGTCTGTTCGGTGCCTGCCAAGGCTTTCCAGCCGCCGCCCAAGGTGGAATCGGCGGTGATTCGTCTGGTGCCGCGCCCCCCAGGCTCCCCCGCCGCCAATCCCAAAGACCTCGCCCGGTTGATTAAGCTGGGGTTCGCCACCAAGCGCAAAATGTTGCGCAACAACCTCAAGGGCATTGTGGAACGGGAGGTCTTGGAAGACTTGCTCAAGAATATTGGCTCATTCCCCGAGGCCAGGGGCGAGGCGCTGTCCCTCCAGCAGTGGGTGACCCTCAGCAACCAGCTAGGCAACCAGCTAGGCGACCAGCTGGGGGCGATCGCCGCTCCAGCCAGCGGAGATCAGCCCAATCAGCCCAACCCACCCCCACTGGCGCAAACCCAGCCTAGCGAAACCAACCCGACGCAATTGCAGTGAGCGTTATGCGACCGTAGGGGCGTTCCGCTGAACGTCCTGCCAAGCCATGGGATTAGCCCAAGCAGGCAAACAGCGCGGATGAACAGCAGTTCATCGCAAACCCAGCCAGGGGTTCAGACCAGCCATGGGAGCGGACCAGCCAATTGGTATGATGCGCTACGGTGCCGGCCCTGGCATGTCCCCTCCTCGCCTGACGACATTTCAATTTATGGATCGCTGCGTGCTGCTGGCTCCGGCCAAGATCAATCTGTATCTCGAAATCATCGGCAATCGCCCCGATGGCTTCCACGAGCTGGTTATGGTGATGCAGAGCGTGGATCTGTGCGATCGCCTCACCCTGGTCCGTGCCGACACCGACCGCATCAGCCTGCGCTGTGCCCACCCCTTGGTGCCTGAGGATGAAACCAACCTGGCCTACCGCGCTGCCGAGCTGATGAGCCAGCAGTTTGGCGATGCCTTCGCCCGCTACGGCGGCGTCAAAATCCAAATCGAGAAGCAGATTCCCGTCGGAGCGGGCCTGGCCGGAGGCTCGGGCAATGCCGCAGCGGTGCTAGTGGGCCTCAACCTGCTCTGGAAGCTGGGCCTGACCCGGAGTGAGCTGGAGACCCTGGGGGCCAAACTGGGCTCCGATGTTCCCTTTTGCATCAGCGGCGGCACTGCCCTCGCCACGGGCCGAGGCGAACAGATCACGCCCCTGGGGGATCTGCGCAACCTCTATGCCGTGCTGGCCAAATACCACAGCCTCAGCGTCTCTACGCCCTGGGCCTACAAAGCCTACCGCCAGCAGTTTGAAAGCACCTATGCGAGCGCTGATGATGATCTGGCCCTGCGCCGGGAGCGGGTCCATTCCGGGCCGATGATCACCGCCATCAGCCGCCAGGATACGGACCAAATCTTCCAGCTTCTGACCAATGACTTGGAAAAAGTCGTGCTGCCCGCCCATCCCGAGGTCGAAGCCCTGCGCAGCGCCATGGCCCAAGCCTCCCAGACCCAGGCCGCCCGCACCCAGAGGTTCCAGACCCAAACGCCCCAAAACCAAGGGGTGATGATGTCCGGGTCTGGCCCCACGGTGTTTGCCCTGGCCCGCAGCCAGGCCGATGCCGATGCCATTGCCCAGAGCCTGCGGGCAGCCTTGCCCAGTGAGGATCTGGGCCTCTGGGTGGCTCCCTTCAATACCAGCGGTATTCGCCTGGTCGAGGCCTAACGGTGGCCTGAGATGCGCCCTGGGATTGGATGGTTGGCGGGGCGAAGGGGAAGCTGAGCGTTAGAATTTTACCCAGATGGCGCGATCGCTGACTTGAAGACAGGGGTATCTGTTTTGATATGTCTATCCAGAATCTCGATTCAAGCTGCGGATGCGATCGCCTCGCTATTGCCCATTGCCACGTTACGCCCACCCTCACGTTACGCCCATTGGGCCCAGGTTTTCTTCCATGGACGAGCCATCTAAGCCAGGGTCTGAGCGGCCAGGTTCCGAGCACCCAGAAGCCGAACAAAATCCGGGGGAGCGGGCTGCCCTAGCGCCAGATGGGGCGACGGATGGGGCGACGGATGGGACGGTTGTTCCCCAGGCCAGCAGTCAGGCCCAAGACCAGCCCAAAACAGTGTTGCAATGCTGGAGTGGAGCGGCGATCGCCACCGCCTTCGGCTACGGAGCCTACAGCCTCACCACCAAAATCGCCACGAACTTCGCCGCCCACCCCTTCACATCCAGCAATTTTATCGCCGTCCGAATTTCCACCGCCGTGCGCACCCTGGTTGTGGGCATGTTTACCTTGGCTACGACAATCTTCGCCTTTGCGGCCCTGGGGCTACTGGCCCTCGGCATTCAGACCGCGCTCCAAAAGCTCAGGCCAGAAGCACCGCCGGGGGCATAGCGGCCCAAGCCCAGGTCGTACGCTCTGGGTGATCGCGATCGCCATGCTTCCCATCGCGATCATCTGCTAGTCTACTCAGCGCATCTACCTCTGTTGTTGGCATCTATCGATTTCAATTTTCTCCCTGCGTGACGCCGCATTTTTAACGTACCCATGACGCCACCGCCCTCTCCCAGTCAGTCCCGGCCCGCCGGGTTGGATCCCGATGTTGCCCCTGAGTTGGACCGTTCTGGCCCCGATTCTGGTCGATTGAGCCATCCCGCCAGAGCCGCGATCGCCCCCCAGCCCATCACCAGCTCCGCCGCGCCAGCCCCAGGCAAGCGGTCTGCTAAAAAAACTGCACCCTTCAAAAAACCTGGACCTCAGCCCAAGGGCGAACTGGCCCCCCTCC
>JAAUQQ010000424.1 GCA_012032745.1 Synechococcales cyanobacterium RM1_1_8 | reverse complement strand
GGGCACGCATTCAAAATCATCCCCTGGCGGCGATCTGTCCAGCCCGTGCTGGGGGGAGGCCCAGGCCAGGGGCCAGCTCGGTTGCGGCGGGGGAGCGATCGCCCACCCCCCCAGCCCCAGCCCGCAATCCCAGGCCAGTCCGAAGCCTCCCAGGCCCTGCTCTACCAGCTCGGCCAAGACCTCACCCAACTGCGGAGCAATCTACTCGGCCCGCTCCAGGCGGAGGTTCAGCAGCTCCGGCAGCAGCGCCAGGCCCTGGCCCAGGAGGTGCGACAGCTAGAGACCCAGCGCCAGCAGCTCCGGGGCGGGGGGGAATCGTTGCTGCAAGACTTCTTGCAGACCCTGATGACTCGCCTCCAGGATCGGCTGGTGGCCCAGGTGGCGGAGGTCATCCACCAGAGCCTGCCGCTGATGTTGGCGCAAGTTGATTTGGCCCAGGTTCCGACCCGTGAACCGCTGGGGAATTTATCTGCTACTCTACCTGCGGCGACGGCCCTGCCCGAAAACAGCCCGGCTGCGATGCGCTTGGCCCAGCTCGAACAGCTCCAGAGCCGCACCGATGCGCTGCTGGGCAGTTTGGATCAGACGATGCGCGTCTTTTCCCAAACCCTGGAGCAAAACATCCAAGCCTACCAGCAGTCTCTCACCCAGGGCCTAGAGCGGATGCACCGCGCGGGTAGCCAGGGGGAACAACTGATGGCGGATTTGGTCGAGCGTCTGGCCCAGCAGATGGAGGCTCGCACGGCCCTTTATTTGCCTGGAACGGCTGTTTCTGGAACGGCTGTTTCTGGAACGGCTGTTTCTGGAACGGCTGTTTCTGGAACAGCCACCTCTGGCGCTTTACCGCCCTCGCTCCAGCCTGGAGCCGCCGCCGCCCCGTCTCTATCCTGGGCTGGCCTAGACCTGACCCTAGATGATCTCAGTCCTGAACTCTCCGATGACGGCCTCGGAAGCCGCGATTACCCTGTGAGCCAGACCCGTATTCCATCCGCCCCATCCACCACGCTTCAATCCCACTCCAGCGCAGGCATTGCCCGCCAGCGGGTGATGGCGGCCCAGGCTTCGGAGCGCCTTGACCAGCAGGCCCTGGAACAAAATTCTCGCCAGCAGGCCAGCAGCCTGGAGGATTTCTACGCCAGCTTGGGCGCTGAGCGCGGCGCGGGGCTGGATCAGGGATTGGTTTCGCCCCTGGAGCCAGTTGATCCCCAGGCGGCGATCGCCGCCAACCCCTGGGCCGCTCCCCTGGCTGCTCCCCTGGCCGCTCCCCTGGTCGCTCCTGGGCAGCCCCCCCGCTACCGCAACCTAGAGGATGCCCTGTTCGATGGCATCCCGGCAGCCAGCAGCCCCTGGGCCGTTCCCCCAGCCGCTTCGGCGGCCACTGCGGATGCCTCAGCATCGGTCAACTCAATCACCGCCTTGACGGACTTGCTGGATCTGCGCCCAGACCAGGCCCTTGCAGACCAGGCCCTGACAGACCAGGCCAGCGTAAAAAAAAACAGCTTTTTCCGGTCGGTAGTGCTGGTGCGATCGACAGCGCACTAGCCCCAACCTCCGCCCTCGCTGGTAATTCCACCGCCGCCGCCCCGGTTGGCCATGCCGATGCGGGCTGGCATCTGGGACTCGACCTGGGCACCCAACAGCTCAGCGCAGTGCTGTTCAACCAGCTCACGGGCCAGACCTATCCGATCTACTGGCAGGCCCCCCAGCCCCCAGTCCTGCCGGGGCGAGCGATCGCCCCCGCTGCACCGCTGATCTACTGGCAACTCCCGGCCCTGGTCCAGGTGGAGCTAGAGCCCCAGCTCCAGGGCGAGGCAGCGGGGCTGATGCTGGCCGTGCCGGACGATCTGCCCATCCAGCTGCCCCTGCCGGGCCAGCCCGCCGCCGGGGGGCAATTGCTCTGCGATCTGGCCCTGGGGCTCAACCTCGGCCTGCCCTACTATGCCGAGGCCACGGAATCCCCCGAGCCGCGCCTGCACTGGTATCTCCGCTCAGCCCAGGCCCATCGCAGGCTAGAAGCTCAGCCACCGCTGCCGCTGCGGCTGATTTGCGATCGCTCCAACAGCTCCTCTCCAGCCTGCACCCGCCCCTGGCCGAGGCGAGCGATCGCGGCAACGCCTCTCGCTGGCGCTGCGGAGCCCAGGGCCTAGAGCCCGACCAGGTGGCCCGCATTCTCCACCGCCTGGAAGGGGTCATCGTCAACAGCCCCGGCCAGCCGAGCCAAGCCAGCGAAGCCTATCGCTTTAACCTACGCGAGGCCATTCTCGCCGCTCAGCTCGTGGAGCGGCCCGAGCAAATTGCCTGTTTGGAAGCGCCCATTGCCGCCCTGCTGGCCGAATTCCATCCGGATCTGAACCGCGATTGCTTCGCCAGTTTCCAGCGGAATCGCCCATCTACCCTGGCCCAAAATTCCCGCCAGGGGGCAACCCTGGTAATTCACACCAGCCCCAGCGCCACCGAACTGGCCCTCACCTGCCTGCCCACCAGCCTCCACCACCTCAGCCGCGACGACCTCCACCTGCGCCGCCTGGCCTATGGCAGCCAAGCCTACCTCCAGGACATCGCCTGCCAATTGCTCTATCCCTTTATTCCAGAGGATCAAATCGACCTGGACCTGGCGATCTTGCCCCTGCCGGGGGAGCCTGATGGGGGGGTGCGATCGCAGCTCCAGCGCCAGCTTTACCGTTCTGCCACCGGCACCATGCTCCTAGAGGCCGCTGCCCAGCTCAACCGCGTCCTCCAAAACCAAGACCGCATCACCTTTGAACTCGGCCCCCACAGCAGCAGCTTCTCCCGCAAGGCCCTGGATACCAAAGTCACCCAGCCCTTCATCCTGCGCCTCAACCGCGAAGTCAACCACCTGCTCAGCCAGGCGGGCCTCGTGGGCGAAAACATTGCCCAGGTGCTCTGCACCGGCAGCGGCACCACCCTGGCTGCGCTCCAACAGTGGCTGGGCCAAAAACTGCCCCAGGCCCAAATCCTCACGGAGGAGTCGTTACCCCCAAGCTCGCCCCCAAGCTCGCCCCCAAGCTCGCCCCAAATGGAGAGCGGCATAGAGGGCGGGATAGCCCAGGGCGATCGCCCCGCCTTCCAAACCCACCGCATTGCCTATGGCCTAGCCCACTTACCGCTCTACCCCCAGGTGCTCGATCGCCAGGGCCAGCAATACAGCGATTACTTCCTGCTGGTGGAGCTGCTGCGCTGTCTGCCCGATGAAGCTTTGACCCTGGGTGAAATTTGTAACCACCTCGAAGGTCGCGGCATCAACACCCAAGCTTGCAAAGCCCGGATCCAGGCCATCCTGGGTGGCGACTTGCCAGCGGGACTCATCCCCCAGGCCAGCGAGGATGTCTGGCCGTTGGAGTCCCAGCAAAATCCCGACTACCAGGCCCTGGCCGCGCCGCTGTTTACGGTGATTTCTGCCCAGGCCTACCAGATCGATCGGCTCCAGCGCCAGCGCGTCTTGGCCTACTGGCAGCGGATCACGGCCCACAGCCATCAAGATTTGGAGGAGCCCTATATTCTCCAGGTGGGGCTGTCCCTGTCGGAGGCTTGGTCCTAGGCTTGGTCCTAGGTTTTGGCCCGTGGTGCTGGCGCGATCGCCCCCCAACCGAGCTTCTCACCTATTTTTACCGGAGGGGTTGCTTGTCTCCAGAAGCTTTGATAGAGTCTTAGACCTGCGGGCGATTAGCACAGTGGTAGCGCACTTCCTTCACACGGAAGGGGTCACTGGTTCAAATCCAGTATCGCCCATTCAAAGACCTGACCCATGAAGGCCTGACATACAAGGATATGACCCATTTCTTCCTCGGTTTCAGCCCCTGGTGGCAGGTTCTTGCTGCACCGAAACGGCAGCCAACGGAATTTGCTGCTACACTCTTGAATAATTG